>JBFXKH010000028.1:0-28617 GCA_050173995.1 Lysobacterales bacterium
AGCGGCGCCGACCGGCACGATCCCGGCGGCGCGGGCCAGTGAATCGCATGCACTGGCGCATCTGCGCGAGATATACGCCGCGATCGGCCAGCGGCCGCCGCTCGAGCTGTATCACGAGGCCCAGCACTTCCTCTCCGAAGGCCAGTCGCTGTTCGCGCTCGGCAGCATGACGCTCACCGAGCGTGCCGCGCTCGACCAGATCTTCCACGCCATCGCCCATGCCGTGCGCGGCCGGCTCAAACCGGACGAACGCGCGCACCGCGCCGCGCTCGACGAATTGAACGAAAAGCTCACCGACAAATACTTCGTCAACTTCTCGGTATTCCAGTCGATGCCGGATATTTGGGCGATCGGACAGGTGTTTCCGATCGTGCCGATCGACCGGCTCGACCAGGCACCGCAGCGCCACGGCGTGATCGCCGACCTGACCTGCGACTCCGACGGCCGCATCGACCGTTACGTCGATTCCGAAGGCATCGACCTAAGCCTGCCATTGCACGCCCTGGCCGAAGGCGAGCGCTACCGGCTCGGCTTCTTCCTGGTCGGCGCCTATCAGGAAACCCTGGGCGACATCCACAACCTGTTCGGCGACACCGACACCGCAGACGTGCGCGTCAGCGCCGATGGCTTCGAACTCCGCCACGCCAAATTCGGCGACCGCGCCGATCAGGTGCTCGGCTACGTCGGCTTCGAGGCCGGACAACTGCGCGCCGCCTTCGCCCGCAAAGTCGCCGCCGCCGCATTCGAACCGGCACTCGCCGACCAAATCGCAGCCGACCTGGAAGCCGGACTCACCGCCTACACCTACCTGCAACCACCGGCAGCGCGCTGATCCGGAAGCAGTCAACGCAAAGACGCAAGGGCGCAGAGACGCAAAGGAGAAAATAAATGAAACCTTTGCGGCTCTGCGCTTTGGCGTCTTTGCGTTGAATGAATCCCTGGTCGAGAACGTTGCAGCGCTCTACTTCAGCGCGATCGGCTCATCCCTCCAGAAGTACACGGAGACTCAACGCAAAGACTGACCAGGCCCATGCACGTTTCCTTGGCGGCTCGTGCTGGCGGCATCTATGATGGGCAGCGAATCATCCGGTGCTTCGATTGGCGACTGCTGGCCCGCCATGTCGGTATCGGTGGCCGCACAAGGGTCCGGCAACTTCCACTCTGCGCGGTACTTTGGGTGAAGCTGGCAAAGCGTGGCGAACCATTCCAAGCAGGACAGGAACCGCAATGGCCGTCAATGAAGCACATCCCTCCGATCTTGCCCGCGCCGAAATCCTGTGGAAGTCGGCCGATACCCTGCGCGGCCAGATCGACGCCGCCGAGTACAAGCACGTCGTCCTCGGCCTGCTGTTCCTGAAGTACATCTCCGACTCGTTCGAGGCGCGGCGCGATGAGCTGAAAGTCGAGCTGGCAGCCGACGGCATCGCCGGCCCGCAGCTCGAAAGCCTGCTGGAAAACCGCGACGAGTACACCGCCGAGCGGGTGTTCTGGGTGCCACCCGAAGCGCGCTGGGCCAACCTGCAGAACCAGGCTGCGCGAGCCGACATCGCCACCCTGATCGACGACGCCATCCTCGCCGTCGAGCGCGACAACCCGAACCTCAAGGGCAAGCTGCCTCGCGACTATGCCCGCCGCGGCATCGCGCCGGAGAAAATGAAGGGTCTGATCGACCTGATCGCCGACATCGGCTTCAAGGGCGACCGCGCCAAGGCGCGCGACACGCTCGGCCGGGTCTACGAATACTTCCTCGGTAAGTTCGCCCAGGCCGAAGGCAAGCTCGGCGGCGAGTTCTTCACGCCGCGCTGCATCGTGCGTCTGCTGGTCGAGATGCTCGAACCCTACGAGGGCCGCGTCTACGACCCGTGTTGCGGCTCGGCGGGCATGTTCGTGCAGTCCGAGCGCTTCGTGGAAGCGCACGGCGGCCAGAAGACCGACATCTCGATCTTCGGCCAGGAGTCCAACCCCACCACTTGGCGGCTGGCGCACATGAACCTCGCCATCCGCGGCATCGAGGCCAACCTTGGCAGCCAGCCCGCCGACAGCTTCCTCCGCAACCTGCACCCCGACCTCAAGGCCGACTACATCCTCGCCAATCCGCCGTTCAACACCTCGGACTGGTCGGGCAAGCTGCTGGCCGACGACGTGCGCTGGCGCTACGGCACGCCGCCCGCCGGCAACGCCAACTACGCCTGGATTCAGCACTTCATCCACCATCTGGCGCCGCCCAACGGCCACGGCGGCGGTGTGGCCGGTTTCGTCATGGACAACGGCTCGCTGTCCACCGGCTCCGGCGGCGAGGGCGAGATCCGGAGCCGCATCGTCGAGGCCGACCTCGTGGATTGCATCGTCGCCCTGCCGGCCCAGCTCTTCCTCACCACCGGCATCCCCGCCTGCCTGTGGTTCCTCACCCGCGACAAGACTGGCCGCAACCTCAAGCACGGCGGCCGCGATCGCAAGGGCGAAACGCTGTTCATCGACGCGCGCAAGCTCGGCACGATGCAGACCCGCACCCTGCGCGTGCTCACGGATGAAGACATCGAGCGAATTGTCGGCGTCTATCGGGCTTGGCGCGGTGAACCGGAAGCAGTTAACGCAAAGGCGCAAGGGTGCAAAGACGCAGGAGAAAAAGAGCAAAATCCTTGCGACTTGGCATCTTTGCGTCCTCGCGTTTATTCAGATGTTCCCGGCCTCTGCAAAAGCGAGACCATCGCCGGCATCGCCAAGCACGGCTTCGTGCTCACCCCCGGCCGCTACGTCGGCGCCGAGGCGCAGGAAGACGACGGCGAGCCGTTCGCCGAAAAGTACCCGAGGCTGTTGGCGGAGTTGGAGGCGTGCTTCGGGGAGGGCGAGCGGTTGATGGCGGTGGTGCGGGAAAAGTTGGGCAGCGTTACCCATGAGGCCCAGGGTCAGGGCCCTCGGCGCACTGCCCATTGAAGCAATCGTATTATCGTTTAATATCATTTTCGTTAATAAGCGCCACTCCTATGTTCACCCGTGAGAACAGTGACGATGCAACGCGGCCCCACCGGACAATTTGAAGTCACCAGCACCACGGGTGAGCCCGTGCGGGCTTTCGTGCCCTCAGCCTTGCCGCCCACCCCGCCGCTCGACCTCATGGGTGCACGCCAACGCCTGCTGGAACAGGCGCTGCTGGCCTGCGGCCGCCTGGACGGCATCACCGCCCTGCTACCCGATCCTGATCTATTTCTGTACGCCTATGTGCGCCGCGAGGCGGTGCTCTCCAGCCAGATCGAGGGCACCCAATCTTCTTTGTCCGACCTGCTGCTGTTCGAGTTGGACGAGGCGCCCGGTGTGCCCTTCGACGATGTGGTGGAGGTCTCCAACTACGTGGCCGCGCTGGAGCACGGCATGGCGCGGCTGCGGGGCGGCTTTCCGCTGTCCAATCGCCTGTTGCGCGAGGTACACGAAAAGCTTCTGGCACATGGGCGCGGGGCCGACAAACAGCCCGGCGAGTTTCGCCGCAGCCAGAACTGGATCGGCGGCACGCGCCCGGGCAACGCGCAGTTCGTCCCGCCCCCGCCGCAAGCGCTTGAACCGTGCATGGCTTCGCTCGAAATCTTCTTCCACGCCGAGGATGATGGCCTGCCATCGCTGGTGCGCGCGGCCCTCGCCCATGTCCAATTCGAGACCATCCACCCATTTCTCGACGGCAACGGCCGCGTCGGACGGCTCCTGATCGCGCTCATGCTGTTCGATGCCGGTGTGCTCCGCCAACCGCTGTTGTATCTCTCCCTCTACTTCAAGCAGCACCGCGACGAATACTACCGGTTGCTGGATGCGGTGCGGCGGACGGGCACCTGGGAGACCTGGCTCGACTTCTTCCTGGAAGGCGTGACGCAAACAGCAGGTCAGGCCGTGGATACCGCCTACCGCCTGCTGGCCCTATTCCGTGATGACGCCGCCAAGGTGCAAGCCTTAAGCCGTGCCGCCCCCAATGCGCTGCGCATGTTCAACGCCCTGCGCGCAAGGCCCCTGGCCACGCTGAACGACCTGGTCAAGCGCACCGGCGCAAGCTATCCCACGGTATCGCGCGCCGTGCAGGCCCTGGAGAAACTGGGCATCGTCGCTGAAATCACCGGCCGCAAACGCGAGCGCGTCTTCGCCTATCGCGCCTATCTGGCCATCCTCAACGAAGGGACGGAGCCGCTGTGATCACCCTGACTGCCTTCAAGGCAAAGCTGCGTGCCGGCACGCCGTTCATGGTGCGAAACCCGCGCCGGTTGGCGGAGATGGAGGAGTGCTTTGGGGAGAGCGGTTGATGGCGGTGGTGCGGCAAAACCGAAAGTACAACGTTCCGAAGGAGAATGAAGCATGACTTTGGATCTTTCGTCTCTGTCAAAGGCCATTGCGCAGATGGAAGAAGCGCTTGTGTATTGCGAGTCCGACCTCGCCAGGGGCGACGCCCGTCTTGCACGGCATCTTCGCGCAGCCGCGATTCAAGCGTTCGAATTCACGTATGAGTTAACCTTCAAGATGCTGAAGAGGTATTTGGAAGCCACGGAACCGAATCCCGCCAGCGTCGACGAAATGAGCTTCAACGACATCATTCGCCGTGGCAACGAATTGGGTTTGCTGCAGGCCGAACTTGCCAGTTGGAAGGCGTTCCGCAAGGATCGTGGCACAACAAGTCATGCCTACGATGAGGCAAAAGCCAAGGACGTTTTTGCAAGCATTCCCGGTTTCTTGAGTGAGGCAAAATTCGTGCTCAATGAGATCCGGAGACGGCAGGGGGAGTGATATGTCTAGCCCCATCGACATCCGCCCGGTGGATCTGGCGATCGTGCAAAGCATTTTGCGCTCCGTGTTGCCGTCGGCCGCAAGCGTATGGGTTTTTGGGTCGCGGGCGACATGGACGACCAAGGACTCCTCCGATCTTGATCTCGCGATCGACGCCGGTCGCAGGCTGACGCGCGAGGAAGAAAACGCACTACACGCAGCCTTCGAGGATTCCGACTTGCCCTACAAAGTCGATGTCGTGGATATGCACACGGTGTCCGACAGCTTCCGAACCATCATTGAGCGCGACAAGGTGGCGCTGCCGGTTGACGAGAGGCGGGAGGGGGCGGTGGATGGCGGTGGTACGGGAGCGGCTGGGGTGGGCTTCAGAATGACCTGTGATTGCTGGCCTGAGATTCCGTTTTCGCGAGCAGTGGTCTTGAATCCCGCCGTCCGCCTGCGGCGAGGCGGCCTGTATCCATTTGTCGACATGAACGCCGTTGATGCGAGTCGCCCGAACGTTCATACATCCGAGGAACGCGCATTTGCGGGTGGGGGAAGTCGTTTCGAAAGCGGCGACACTCTCTTCGCGAGGATCACGCCTTGCCTTGAGAACGGGAAGATCGCTCGGTTCAAAGCGGTCGGGGACGATGATCGTCCTGCGCACGGTTCCACCGAATTCATCGTGATGCGCGGTCGCGATGGGGTGTCGGTCACGGATTTCGTTTTCTATCTCGCACGGTCACCACTGGTTCGCGGCTGTGCCATCGGGCAGATGACGGGCTCATCTGGCAGGCAGCGTGTTCCTACTGATTGCTTTGACAAGCTCACCGTGGCGATTCCGCCGCCCGACGAACAACGCGCCATCGCTGCCGTCCTCGGCGCGCTGGACGACAAGATCGAGCAGAACCGGCGCACGGCCCAAGCGCTGGAGCGGCTGGCGCGGGCGATCTTCCGGGCGTGGTTCGTGGACTTCGAGCCGGTGAAATGGAAGATAGAGATGCAACGCAAAGGCGCAAAGACGCAGGGGCGCAAGGAACGGCCAATAAATGAATCCCTGGCGTCTTTGCGTCCTGGCGACTTTGCGTTGATTCCTTCGGGTGCGACCGCCTACCCAGGAATGCCCCAATCCGTCTTCGACGCCCTGCCCACCCGCTTCGTCGATTCCGCAATCGGCCCCGTGCCGGAAGGGTGGGAGGTGAAGCCGATCACGCAGATCGCCACGTTCCTCAACGGTCTGGCACTTCAAAAATACCCACCACGTAACGACGGCACCGATCTTGCGGTCATCAAGATTGCGCAGCTACGCAAAGGTTCAACCGAGGGAGCTGACGCGTCGAATGACTCTATCGACGAGAAGTACAAGATTCGGGACGGTGATCTGTTGTTCTCTTGGTCAGGGACGCTGGATGCGGCCTTCTGGTTTGGCGGGCCTGGAGCATTGAATCAGCACTTGTTCAAGGTGACTTCGGCCGACTACCCGCAATGGCTGGCATACGAATGGATTCACCAGCACATGCCCGAGTTTCGTTTGATCGCAGCCAGCAAGGCAACGACTATGGGTCATATCAAGCGTGGCCACCTTAGCCAAGCGTTGGTGGCTGTACCACCGCCCGAGTTTCTGGTACCAAGCGACGAAGTGCTGTCACCACTCTTCGAGTTATTCGCTATGACGCAACTCGAATACCGCAAACTCGCCGCGATGCGCGACTACCTGCTGCCCAAGCTGCTGAGTGGCCAGGTGCGCGTGGAGGCTGAGGATCACTTGATCGAGGGCGGCAGCTTATGACGTTGGTCAGTTGCATCAAGCGCATTCGTCACCCTGGGGTGATTCGGGACTTCTCATGGACAACGGACCTTTTTGAGTTTGGCCGCTACAACCTGATTTATGGCTGGAACGGCTCTGGCAAGACAACGATCAGTCGCCTGTTTCGCGCACTAGAACGGAGGACAGCGCCTGCAAATGGGGGGGTCACTTTCACCATCAGCGGATTCGATGTCAGCGGGAGCAACTTCAGTGGTGCGACACTTCCTGTGCGGGTCTTCAATCGAGACTACGTCATGGAGAGCGTCTTCCCCGCTGGAGGCGGTGAGGTGCCGCCGATCCTCGTTGTGGGAAAGGAAAGCGTCGAGAAGCAGAAGGAGGTCGATCATCTCAGGAAGCATCTCACTAATGCCCAAACCGAGTTGCAATCGGAGCGGTCTCGGAAGCAGGGGGCCGATAGGGCACTCGACCAGCATTGCATAAGCCAGGCCGCAGCGCTTAAGAACCTGCTGAGATCGGCCGGCACGAACCCGTATAACAACTACGACAAGTCCGCCTTCCGAACGCGCGCGCTGAACATGGCGCGAGCAGACTACAAACAGTCGCATCGACTCAGCGACACCGATCGCGAAACCTTGCTCGCGCAGCACCGCGCCAGTCAGAAACCCAAGCTTCAGCAGCTCACATACCGACTACCAGCGCTTGATGCGCTCGCCAAAACCGTGTCGGGGTTGCTCTCGACGACAGTGGTGTCCTCTGCGATCCAGTCGCTCAAAGATGACCCGTCTCTGGCTCAGTGGGTGCGGGAGGGCCTCGGCTTGCACAAGGAACGGGATGCTGATCGATGCCTGTTCTGCGAGCAGAGCTTGCCGAACGATCGGCTGCCAGCGTTAGAAGCGCACTTCAATACCGAGTACGAGCAGTTGATGAAACGGCTCGATACGGAAATTGACCGGCTCAATGCGGTTGCGAAGGGAGGGGCAGGACTTGCACTTCCGAACCGCGCCGAGTTCTATGACGATCTCGCTGGCGAGTACGCGTTGGCCGAAGGGACGCTCCGTGGAGCGATCAGTTCAACGAAACAGTTCCTCGACTCGCTGGTGACAGCTCTGACGGACAAGAAGACCAGAGCTTTTGAAAGGGTCGAACTCGAAGTCAGTCTTCCGGAAGTGGACTCTGCCATCGTGAGTCAACTGAACGACGTCATCCAGAAGCACAACCAGGCGTGCGACGAGTTCTCAACACGGGTCAGCGCCGCGAGACAACGCTTGGAAGCCGACTTTGTCGCTGCCGCCCTTGACGAATTTCAAAACTTGAATAACTCGGTTCACGCATCGGAGGCTAGGGTCACCGCAGCAGATGCTGAGACGCAGCGCCTGAATCAAGAGATCGCAAGACTGGAGCGAGAGATAGTCGAACACCGACAACCCGCCGAGGAACTCAACGATGACCTCGCCAAGTATCTGGGCCACAGCGCACTGCGCCTGGAGATCAAGGACACCGGGTACACGATCACTCGAAATAGTAATTCGGCGCAGGCGCTGAGCGAAGGCGAAACGACTGCGATTGCCTTGCTGTACTTCCTCAAATCGCTCAAGGACCGGCGCTTTGAGTTGGAGAAAGGAGTGGTCGTGCTTGACGACCCCGTGTCAAGCCTTGACGCCAACGCACTGTATCTTGCGTTCGGCTTCATCCGCGAGCGCACGAAGGATGCCGCTCAGTTGTTCATTCTCACCCACAACTTCACGTTCTTCCGACAGGTACGGAACTGGTTCCATCATCTCAAGGGGCAGAACAAGAAGGACGTTGGCCAGCGACCGGCGAGGTTCTACATGCTCGAATGCGTGCCCAACGGTGATCCACGATGCTCCACAATCCGGCTGCTCGATCCATTGCTCGAACAGTTCGAATCGGAGTATCACTATCTATTCGCCCGGATCTATCGGGCCGCTGAGGCTACCACGCCGCTGGGACTCGACGAGAACTATGTACTTCCGAACATGGCACGAAGGGTCCTGGAGACATTTCTCGCCTTTCGGCAGCCCGGCAATTCGGGCGAACTCTGGCAGAAGATGCAGAATGCAGATTACGACGAAGCGAAGAAAGTGAGGATCATTAGACTTTTGCACACGCATTCGCACGGCGACGTGATAGGGGAGCCTGAGCACGATCCATCAGTTCTTGGTGAGGTTGGTTCTGTGCTCAAGGATCTTTTGGACTTCATCGCGGCGCAGGATACTGGGCACTATGAGGCGATGGTTCAACTTGTGAACCCGCAGGTTGCGCAGCCGACATGACGATGCCCTCTCCCACCGAACTGCTCGACGAGGATGTCGCTGCCGTCTATTTCGGCACCATCACTGCTTGCACTGCGCACTACATTGAGTGAAATTACTCAACATGGTGCGTAAAACACAGAATGCCTACCAACGCCCCCAGGCCGCAGCGCTGGCCCGTCGGTCGGCCGAGCCGCGACGGCATTTGCAGGCGAGCACCGGGGCGCGGCAGGTGGGCAAGACCACGCCGGTGCAGCAGGTCACCGCGGAACTTCCGCGCCCAGTGATGGAGTGGTTGAAGCCATGAGCCAGACCAACCCCACCGAACAACTCGTGGAGGATGTCGCCGCGGTCTACTTCGGCGCGATCGGCGCGACCATCAAGCGTGGCGTTGAGATCGACGACGCAGGGGAACGCGGCGGTGCCTCCGAAGTCGTGCTGAAAGGCCGACTCGGTGCCGCGCTGCATCGGCTCAATCCCGACCTGCCGCACGAGACCATCGAAGAGGTGGTGCGCATCCTGTCGCGCCCGCCGCACCCGACGCTGATCCAGAACAACCGCTGGTTCCACGCGCAACTCACCGACGGCGTCGAAATCGAGTACCGCGACGGGAAGAGCGGCGAGACGCGCGGTGGCCGTGCCCGGGTCATCGATTTCGACAACCCGGCCGCGAACGATCTGCTGGTCGTGCGCCAGCTCAGCGTCGCCGGAGCGTCGGGCAAGACCATCCGCCCGGACCTGACGGTGTTCCTGAACGGGCTGCCGGTCGCGGTCATCGAACTGAAGGACCCGACCGACACCCAGGCCGACCTCGGCGTCGCCATCGACCAGCTCGATCGCTACATGCAGACCGCGCCCGACCTGTTCATGCCGAATCTGTTGCTGGTGGTTTCGGACGGCATGCTGACCCGTGTCGGCTCGATCACCAGCGGGCGCAGCCGCTTCATGCCGTGGCGGCCCATGAATGACCAAGGCGGCGCGTCGACGCTGGAGGCGCTGATCCGCGGGCTGTTCGAGCCGCGGGCGCTGGTCGACTACCTGCGCACCTGCGTCACTTTCGAGGAAGACGAGCGCGGCGAGATCGCCAAGAAGATCGCGGGCTACCACCAGTTCCGCGCGGTGCGCAAGGCACGCGCGAGCGTGCTGGCGAGCCTCAAGGCGCCCTCCGGCACGGGCCTGCCTGCCGAAGCCCCGGCGCAGGCAGGCGACGGCCGCGGCGGCGTGATCTGGCATACCCAAGGCTCGGGCAAGTCGCTGACCATGTTGATGCTGGCCGGCGCACTGATCCGCGAACCGCGCATGACCAACCCGACGGTGGTGATGATCACCGACCGCAACGATCTCGACGATCAGCTCTTCGACACCTTCACCGCCGGGCGGGCGCTGCTGCGTCAGCCGCCGGTGCAAGCCGAGAGCCGCGAGCACATGAAGGCGCTGCTCGACCGCGCGGCGGGCGGTGTGGTGTTCACCACCATCCAGAAGTTCGCCGAGGCCCAAGGCGTAATTTCGGAGCGCTCGAACGTGGTGGTGATGGCCGATGAGGCGCACCGTAGCCAGTACGGCTTCGTCGAAGGCGGCGCGCGCTGGATGCGCGAGGCGCTGCCGAACGCGACGTTTGTCGGCTTTACCGGCACGCCACTGGAAGGCGACGACAAGAGCACGATCCACGTCTTCGGCGAGTATGCGGACGTCTACGACATCCGCCAGGCGGTCGAGGACGGCGCCACCCGGCCGCTCTACTACGAATCGCGCATCATCAAGCTGAAGGTGGACGAGGAAGGCGCGCGCGTCGCCGAGGACGAGATCGAGTACGTCGTCAACGCCGACCGCAGCGGGGAGACTGCGGAGGATCGAATCCGCGTGCCGCTGGAGTCGCTGGTCGGTGCGCCGGAGCGCATCGAACGGCTGGCCGCGTTCATCGTCGAGCATTGGGAAGCACGCCGCGCCGCGATGGAAGGCAAGGCGATGGTGGTGACCATGAGCCGCGATATCGCTGCGCGGCTGTATGCAGCCATAAAGGATCTGCGCCCGGACTGGCACGACGCCGACGATGAGCGCGGGGCGGTGAAGGTGGTCGTCACCGGCAGCAGCGATGATCCCGAGCCGCTGCGCCAGCATGTCCGCAGCAAGGCGGCACGCAAGCGCCTGGCCGAGCGGTTCAAGGATCCTGCCGACGAACTGCGGTTGGTGATCGTCTGCGATATGTGGCTGACCGGTTTCGACTGTCCACCGGCGCACACCATGTATCTCGACAAGCCGCTGGCCGGGCACAACCTGATGCAGGCCATCGCGCGCGTGAACCGCGTCTACGGCGACAAGCCTGGCGGTTTGATCGTGGACCTGTTGGGGTTGGCCGACCAGTTGGCCGATGCGCTGGCGACCTACACCCAAGCGGGCGGCACGGGTGAGGCCGTGCGCAAAGTGCAGGACGCGGCGGTGCCCGCGATGCAGGCCGCGTTCGAGAAGCTGCGCGATTTCTTCCATGGCTGCGATTACGAACCCGCGCTCGCCGCCGAACCAAAGGACGTGCTGCCGGTGTACCTGCGCGCGATCGACCACGCATTCGGTCAGAACGACGGCTGGAAGCGCCTGCGCACGCTGGTCAAGGAACTGTCGGCGGGGTTCGCGCTGGCGGTACCGCGCCAGGAAACCGAGGCCATCACGCCGCATCTGGCCTTTTTTCAGCGCGTGGTGGCAATGATCCGCAAGCGCCTCGCCGACGACAGCGACGCTGGTGCGGGCCATGCCCGTCAGCGCGACATCGACGCTGCGGTGCGCCAGGTGATCGGCGGCGCCGTTGATGCCTTTGATGTGATCGATCTGTTTGCCGTCGCCGGACTGGAAGAGGCCCGCCTTGGCATTTTGAGCGATGAATTTCTTGGCCGCGTGGCGGCGCTGGAGCAGAAGAACCTGGCGCTGGAGACGCTGCGCAAACTGCTGAACGACCAGATTCGCATCACCGAGCGCACGAACCTCGTGCAAAGCAAGAAGTTTCGCGAAGCGCTCGAAGACGCCATGTTGCGCTACACCAACAAGGCGATCTCCACCGCCGAGATGATCAGCCGGCTGATCGACCTGGCCAAGCACCTGCGCGACGCGCACAAGCATGGCGAGGAACTCGGCCTGAGCAGCGAGGAGACCGCGTTCTACGATGCGCTGGCGGAGAACGAGTCGGCGCGGGAAGCGATGCAGAACGACACGCTGCGTTTGATGGCCCGCGAGCTGACCGAGATGGTCAAGAACATGCCGAAGCTTGACTGGACCGAGCGCGAATCAGTGCGCGCGAGCTTGCGTCGCAATGTCCGTCGGCTGCTGGCCAAGTACGGCTACCCGCCGGATCTGGCGGAAGGGGCAACGCAGTTGGTGTTGAGACAGGCCGAGCTTGCCACGTCAGGCGCAGAGTAGTCGGGAGCAGTGCCGGCAGTTGGGACAAAGCTCGGCAAGGCTCGGAACACCCACAATTCCCAAATGCCAGGCAGTTCGCTATAGGCAGGGTTTCCGAGTGTGTGGGTGTCCTAAGTTCCCTAGGTTCCTCCAGGTTCCGATCCCAGGTTCCTCTAGCCAGACCGGTACGCGGTTTCGGGTGGAGGAGTCGACGCCGGCCGGCTCAGCGAGGCACCAGGGCTGAGATGATGGCGCGACGCCGAACCGCAGCATTCGGGTCGACACCACGGCGCTGGAATTGCGATTGCCAGGTCGTGGTCGCGCCAGATTGGTCATCGTCATTCTGCCGGCTCGGGTCTTCCCAAATGACCATGTTGGATTCTTGACGGACCTTGAAGTATTCGACCCACTGGATGGGAACATCATGGTACCGGCCGTCCCCGCCGTATACGGCGACGTGATCGACCCGGTTGATGCCGGAGAAGCCGTCGGCGGTGACCCGGATGGTCTGAGTTCCATCCGATCCCGGGGTCGCCTTGGTCTTGAGCATGCTGTGCGTGACGCAATCCGGATGCTGAAAGCGTGCCTCGCCAAAGTGATGAGCAAGCGACTCGTGCTCCCAAAAACACGCGGTGCGGCCGCGATCGTCCCCGTAGATGTCGGCGTGGGAGCGATGTTGCTGGTACAAGGGAATGACGAGAAGCGGTGCCAAGCCGAAAAAGAACGACCTGAAGAAATCGTTGTGGTACTCATTGAAGAACTTCCGCGCATGCGCTAACTCATACGAGTGGAACTGCGCCGGTTCGGCGCTAATGTTGGTCGCCGCCATGTGCGCCGGTTCTACAATGTTGATCTTGCCAAACTTTTCGAATGTGAAGTCGTCGCCGTAGCCGACATCCCCATCCTTTAGCAACCTCACCATTTCTTGCTGGGCCAGGGCCGTGAATAAGAGTCGGAACTGCACTTCGTGATCGCGATCGGTTGCTCCGAACAGAGCGTCGAATTCCCGGTTGGCCATCACGGTGAATCCGCTTCCTCTCGTGATGTCACGAGACCTGGCCTCGAGCTTCTTGATGGCGCGGCCCTTCCTCCAGTTGCCGATCATGCCGTCCTTCAATCCGGACAACTTGGAGGGAGATCGTCTGAAGGAGAGGTCAGGTGCCGCTTCGTTGCCGTAGATGACGTGGGTACGGTGCGCGTACTCCGGATGCGGCTTTTCCATCGATGCATGCAGCGTCTGGTGCCGGGTGGTGCTGGTCCACTGGCCGTTGGCGTCACGGGTCCGCTCGGTCCAGCTTATCGACAGCGATCCCTTGTAAGTCTTGGTGCCCATCCAGTGCTCCATCGTCCGGGCGAGCACGAAGGGATTGCCATTGATAACTCCGCTTTGGGAAAAGACCACCGACCGGCCCTGGTTGAACCGGTCGTCCCACCCGAAAGTTTGGCGAAGCTCGTCGAGCCGGGCGTTGGCGAAATAGGGGTCCAGATCGAAGCGGGGGGCCGTTTGCCGGACCAGTGTGGCGAGGTCGTTCCAGTCGTGGAGCCGGTTGAGCGGCTCCATTTGCTGCCACGCCTCCGCCTTCCTCGCGTCGCGACGCTCTTTGAGCAGCCGCAGGCGGGTGGTGACGTCGTTGATGACAGGATTGAGCTTGCCGAACACCGCTGCGACCGCTGCGACCACGCCAATCAACCACCATGGATGCTGGCCCAGGACCGCCACAAGCAGGGAGATCACTCCGACGACGATCACCGCTGTGCGGAGCACCTTCCACCATTTGCTGCTCGAACTGGCGTCGCCGACCTGGCTCTCCAGGACCCGCAACTCCTTCACGGTCGCAATGTTGGCCCGTTCGTCAACCCCGGACCGGCGCACCAGTTCCTCGAAGAACGCCGAGGTGTTACGCGCGTGGGCCTCTCTGAAGACCGTATGGTAGAGATCGACCGGCTCGTGGATATCCTCGGTCAAAAGAAAGTGCTCCGGGCCTGCTCCTTGGTCGCGGCGGAGGCGATGAACGGCAGCCGCGTCGTGTAGCCGGCCCGGGCGGCCACGATCTGTTTGGTGGGCCAGGCGAAGATGTCCTGGTTCCAGATTGCCACGGTGTCGTTGTAGAGGGTGCGTGCCGCGGTGATTTCCTTCTGGAGGTAGCTGTTCTGCCGCATGGCGTCGGCGATGGTGGAGTGCCCCTTGAGGTCCGGGTACGCCTCGAAGGCGAGGTTGATGCGCGAGAAGATGCCATCCAGCTGTTGTGAGGTCGCGTTGCGTCCGTTGTCCGCGACGGGGTTCTGTCCACCCCGATACGCTGCGACGGTCTTCATCACGTCCTTATCCAGATCGATCGACTTCTCGACCAGGCCGACGACGTTCTGGAGAATCATCACCCGCTGCTCAAGGTAGTTGTCAATCTGGGATGCATCGGCCTGGATCTTCTGCTGGAGCTTCCGCAGATAGGCGAGTGCGTTGATCTTCATGAACAGGAAGATCAACCCCGGCAGGATTCCGGCGACCAGGAGGAGGATGGCCTGCAACGCGGGGAGCGAGCCAGTCAGCAGGACGATAAGCCCCGGAATCGTGGCGACGGTCCACAGGGCGATCTCGAAGATTCGTGACCCGCTGCCGACCTCGACCCGAATCTGCTTGCTGATGACATTGATGTCCCGACCATCGCGATCGGTCGGTCCGGTGATTTCGTCAAGTTCGTTCGCCATGCATGGTTCTCCGAGTGAATGTCCGTGGTCTTTCGGTGATGTCGGGTGCAGGTTTGGGGCTCGAAAACCTCGTGTCAATCCGGCGACGAACTGCTGGACCCGGGGAACTGCAGGACCACACCATCATGGTCGTTCTGCAGCTTTCAAGCCGACTTCTGCGCGACGGTCTGGAGTGGGTGGCGCGCCGAAGGATTTTGAACTGCGCCGACGCTACGATCCCGGAAGCAATTGTACTGTCGCGAACTGGATCTGATAAGCCTGAGCCACGTCCAACAAGGCATGAGCCTAAAACGTGGCTGGTGCTTCCAACCAGGGATTAGCACGAGAGGACGAGTTCCGGCGACGGGCTAACGCTGGGGTTTGCTGCGCTCACCGCCAGCCTACGATTGTTGCGCCATCCGCCCGCGACACTGGGCGTGGTTTTGGCGTGCGGCGCCATACGCCTCGTGGCTCTCGCTGTGCGACTACCGAATGGCATCAAAAGCAGCGCCTGGCGCTGGACCCCAAAAGTGCGAGACTTGAGATAAGGGATGTGTCGGGCGGTGTTCCCGCATGCGCAACAAGGCGTAGGGGCGACCCGGCGGGTCGCCCGTACAACAGCGATGCCCCGTGCGCGACAAAAGGCGAACCAAGCGACAGCGACTTGTTGCCGATGGCAGGCCTCGGCGACAATGGCGTGTTGGCTGTCGGCGGTTTGCGCTGGCGGTCTCGGTTCCCTCCCTCCCGTACTCAGGAATGCCCATGCCCAGTCGTCGCGATCTTGCCAATGCCATTCGTGCCCTGTCGATGGACGCGGTCGAAGCGGCCAAGTCCGGCCATCCGGGTATGCCGATGGGCATGGCCGATATCGCCGAGGTGCTGTGGAACGATTTTCTGCGCCACAACCCGGCCAATCCGCGTTTTGCCAATCGCGATCGCTTCGTGCTCAGCAATGGCCATGGTTCGATGCTGCTGTATTCGCTGCTGCATCTTTCCGGCTACGACTTTCCGCTTGAGCAGATCAAGCGCTTCCGCCAGTGGCATGCGATCACCGCCGGGCATCCGGAGCGCAGCGAGCACGCGGCGATCGAGACCACTACCGGGCCGCTCGGCCAGGGGCTGGCCAATGCGGTCGGCATGGCGCTGGCCGAGAAGTTGCTGGCGGCGCGCTTCAATCGTGATGGCATGAATCTGGTCGGTCATTTCACCTACGTGTTCGTCGGCGATGGCTGTTTGATGGAGGGCATTTCGCACGAGGTCTGCTCGCTGGCCGGCACCTTCAAGCTCGGCAAGCTGGTGGTGTTGTACGACGACAACGGCATCTCGATCGACGGCCAGGTCAAGGGCTGGTTCACCGACGATACCCGGCAGCGCTTCGAAAGCTATGGCTGGGAAGTGTTGGACGGCGTCGATGGCCACAATCCGGAGGCGATCAAGGCGGCCCTGGTCTCGGCCGCGATCGATCCAGACAAGCCGACCCTGATTTGCTGCAAGACGGTGATCGGCTTCGGTTCGCCGAACAAGGCCGGCAAGGAATCCTCGCACGGCGCGCCGCTCGGCAAGGACGAGGTCGCGCTGGCGCGGGCCGAACTCGGCTGGCCGCACGCCGCGTTCGAGATTCCCGCCGATATCGGTGCCGGCTGGGACGCTCGCGTTCGCGGCGCGCGCTGGCAGGCCGAATGGGACGCGCTGTTCGAACGCTATCGCGCGGCGCACCCGGAACTGGCCGCCGAGTTCAGCCGGCGCATGGCCGGCGCGCTACCAGCCGATTTCAGTGTGCGCGCGCTGGACTACGCGCGACGCTTGCAGGCCGAAGGTCACGTGATCGCTTCGCGCAAGGCCTCGCAGAATGCGCTTGACGCCTTCGCCCCGCTGTTGCCCGAGCTGATCGGTGGCAGCGCCGATCTGGCGCATTCCAACCTGACCCTGTGGAAGGGTTCGGTCGATGTGGTCAAGGATCCCGCGCGCGGCAACTATGTGCACTACGGCGTGCGCGAGTTCGGCATGAGCGCGATCAGCAATGGCCTGGCGCTGCACGGTGGCTTCCTTCCCTACGACGCCACTTTTCTGGTATTCAGCGACTACGCGCGCAACGCCATCCGCATGGGCGCGCTGATCCCGGCGGCGGCGATCCACGTCTACACCCACGATTCGATTGGGCTCGGCGAAGACGGCCCCACCCACCAGCCGATCGAACACCTGGCCAGTCTGCGTTATATCCCCAACAACCCGGTCTGGCGCCCCGGCGACGCGGTCGAATCCGCGGTCGCCTGGCAGCAGGCGATCGAACGCCGCGACGGCCCGAGCTGCCTGGTGTTCAGCCGGCAGAATCTGGCCCACCAGGAGCGCACGGCGCAGCAGGTCGAAGACATCGCCCGCGGGGGTTACGTGCTGCTCGACCCGCTCAATGCCAAGGTCGAAGTGATCCTGATCGCCACAGGGTCGGAGCTTGGCATCACCATGGACGCGGCGCGGCGCCTGGATGGCGAAGGCATCGGCGTGCGCGTGGTGTCGATGCCCTGCACCCAGGTGTTCGACCAGCAGCCGATCGAATGGCGCGAGGGCGTGCTGCCCGGCTGGTGCCGGGCACGGGTCGCCATCGAGGCCGGGGTCAGCGATTTCTGGCGCAAATACGTCGGACTCGATGGCGCTGTGATCGGCATCGACCGCTTCGGCGCCTCGGCCCCGGCCGAGCGTTTGTTCGCCGAATTCGGGTTCAGCGCCGAGGCGATTTATGCCGCGGCCAAGGCGCAGTTGGGGTAAGGCTTGGTGTGCGGGGAATGGGGAATGCGAATTGTAGGGGCGACCCGGTGGGTCGCCAGCCCCCAATCGAAGGGCGACCCACCGGGTCGCCCCTACGTCACAGGTTTTGGGTGCGGGCTTCGCTGCGGCTGATCCAGTCGGCCGGTGGGTCGAGCGGGATACCGGCGGCCTGCACGGTGTGGGTCATGACCGCGAGTTCGTCGTTGTTGTTGCGCCAGGCCTCGACAAAGGTCGCGCCGGTACCCACTTCGGACTGGATTTCGGCGAAAGTTTCCATCAGCCATTCCCAGCGCCTGCGCAGGGCGCGGTCGGCGTCGCTCTGGCGCTCGAGCTTGCGCAGCAGGGCATCGCCGATCATGCGGTCGATCATGGTCTGGCTCTGGCTGGTCATCAGCCGAGCGATCTTTTCGCAGTCGTCGACGCGCCGGGTTTGCGCGGCCAGGTCGTCGGCGGGGTGACAAGCCAGGGACAGGTCCTGGTAGAAAGTTGGCATCACTGCTGCCGAGTTGGCGACGCCGACCACCAGGGCGGACATCGCCGGGTCGAAGGTTTCGCCTTCTTGCAGGGCGGCGAGCGCAGCCATGGCGTCGAGTGTCGCGGCGGTATCGCTGCGGCTGGCCAGCGCCGCCCAGGCATGCAGGCTATCGGCGAAATGGATATCGAAGCGACTGCGCGCCGCCATGCTGGCCAGCAGTCGATCGACGGTCACGGCGTCGCTCTGGCGTCGGGCGTGGATCAGGGCGGGCATCAGGTGCGCGGCGTTGTCGGGTTGGAGCGCGGACAACTGTCCGATGATGCGCTCGGCGACCGGGTCGAATGGTCCGGAACTTTGGGCGGTGCCAGACACAGCGTGGGCCGCGATCCATTGCACCAAGGCATCGTCCGGGGCGGCTTCGGCGGCGCGGATCAGCCGCGTGTGACGTTCGGGACTGCTGCTATCAGGCGCCATCACCCAGTCGCGCGGGTTGGCGCTGCCGATCATCTGCTCGATCAAGGTCGCTTGCAGGGCCTGGTAGTCGGCTTCGAAGCGCGCATCGCTGGCCGCCTCGGCCGCGGTCGGTGCGGCGTCCGCGCGGTCCGCTGGCGAGGCGGGTTCAGCGGCGCGGGTTAGGGCGGCGCTGGCCAGCAGCAGGCCAAGGATCAGGGTGGTGGCGGTACGGGTCATGGGCAGTCCTTTGGCAAGCGGGCGGGGGTGGATCGATCCAGCGGACCGACCGTTCGGAGCGGCGCGGTCAGCCCGCCTTCGGTCCGATCCGGGACCAAGGATATCGTGTCATTGTGTGAAATTACCAGTCCGGTCGCAGCGGCCCGGCGACAAGCCGAGGACCGGCAAAGCGCAGCGAGGCGATCGCCGCCGCCAGCCCAAGCGATGGGCACGGCCTTTGGCCTTTGCCCATCCTACGCGACAGCACGCGCCGTGGCACAGACCGCCGTTCCGGCCCGCGCGCCGGGTCGCGGCGGCCGGCGCCGCTGGATCCGGCGCTACTTGATATTGCCCGGCAGCAGCTTTTTCCAGTTGGAACGCGATACCGGCGCGGCTTTGGCGGCGGGTTGGGCTACGGCGGGTTCGGCAGGCGCCGGGTCGGCGCTGACGCGGGCGGCTACCGTGGTCTGCCGCGCCGACGGCCCGGCGGTGGCGGTTGCGGCGGGCAGCGGATTGCCCGCGGCATCGACTTCAGCGGCCAGGGCAAGCACCGGCAAACCGGAACCGGCAGCGATCAGAAAAGCCAACAGGACGCGAATCACGGCAGTCTCCTCGGCGCCGGAAGGCGCAGACGAATGCCCATGGTCCCGGCTTAAGGAAGGCGGCGCAAGTGCCGGAAGCGCCACCGCGGGCACCGGGCAGATGGGAGCGCCGAGCACCAGCTTGGCTACTGCTCGCGTCGTAGTGGTGAGCTCGCCAGGTCAAAAGCTTGCCGAGCTGGTGCTCGGCGCTCCCAGGACTACAGCCGCACGCGGCGCAGGCGCAGGGCGTTGCTGACCACCGACAGGGAGCTCAGGCTCATGGCCAGGGCGGCGATCATCGGTGAGAGCAGCAGGCCGAACCAGGGGTACAGGGCGCCGGCCGCGAGTGGGACGCCGAGGCCGTTGTAGACCAGGGCGAAGGCCAGGTTCTGGCGCATGTTGGCGACCGCGGCCTGCGACAGCCGGCGGGCGCGGGCGATGCCGCGCAGGTCGCCCTTGACCAGGGTGAGCTGGGCGCTCTGCATGGCGACATCGGTGCCGGTGCCCATGGCGATGCCGACCTCGGCCGCGGCCAGGGCCGGCGCGTCGTTGATGCCGTCGCCGGCCATGGCGACTTTGCGCCCTTCGCTCTGCAGGCGGCGGACCAGGTTGGATTTGTCCTCTGGGCGCACTTCGCCGTGGACTTCGTCGATGCCGAGTTCGGCCGCGACCCAGCGTGCGGTGGCGATGCCGTCGCCGGTGGCCATGACCACGCGGATGCCGGCGGCGTGCAGTTCCCGGAGCGCTTCGGCGCTGGACGGCTTGATCGGGTCGGCCACGCCGATGATGCCGGCGAGCACGCCATCGACGGCCAGATACATCACGCTGGTGCCGCGGCTGCGCCAGTCTTCGGCGCTGGCGGCCAGTTCGCCGATAGCGACCTTAAGTTCCTGCATCAGGACCTGGTTGCCGAGCGCCAGCGCGCGGCCGTCGATCGTGCCCTCGACGCCGGTGCCGGTCAGGCTGTCGAAGCTCGTGGGCGCAGACAGCGCCAGCCCGCGGCGGCGCGCCTCGGCGACGATCGCTGCGGCGAGCGGGTGTTCGCTGCCCTGATCGAGGCTGGCGGCCAGGCGCAACACGTCGTCCGGGTCGAAGCCTGCGACCGCGGTGAGCGCCGAGAAGCCCGGTTTGCCGAGGGTCAGGGTGCCGGTCTTGTCGACGATCAGGGTGTCGATCTGGCGCAGGGTTTCGATCGCTTCGGCGTCGCGGAACAGGATGCCGGCGCCAGCGGCGCGTCCGGTCGCGACCATCACCGTCATCGGCGTGGCCAGGCCGAGCGCGCACGGGCAGGCGATGATCAGCACCGCGACCGCATTCAGCAGCGCATACAACAGCGGTGGCTGCGGACCGAGCCAGGCCCACAGCACGAAGGTCAGCAGCGCGACCGCGATCACCGCCAGCACGAACCAATACGACACCACATCGGCCATGCGCTGCATCGGCGCACGCGTGCGCTGCGCTTGGGCGACCATATCCACGATCTGCGCCAGCACCGAATCGGCGCCGACTTTCTGCGCGCGGATGATCAGCGCGCCGGTGCCGTTCTGGGTGGCGCCGATCACCGCGTCGCCGACGGTTTTGGTCACTGGCATCGGTTCGCCGGTCAGCATCGATTCGTCCACGCTCGACTGGCCTTCCAGCACCTGGCCGTCGACCGGTACTTTTTCGCCGGGGCGCACGCGCAGGCGATCGCCGACCTGCACCTGGTCGAGTGCCACGTCGCATTCGCTGCCATCGGCGTCCAGGCGGCGCGCGGTTTTCGGCGCCAGGCCGAGCAGGGTGCGGATCGCCGCCGAGGTTTTCGAGCGCGCGCGCAATTCCAGCATCTGACCGAGCAGGGTCAAGGACACGATCACCGCAGCCGCTTCGAAATACACGCCGACCCGCCCGTGTTCATGGAACGAGGCCGGAAACAGCCCCGGCGCCAGGGCCGCGACCACGCTGTACAGATAGGCCGCGCCGACCCCGATGCCGATCAGCGTCCACATGTTCAAGTTGCCGCTCCGGAGCGAGCGCAGGCAGCGGACGAAGAACGGCTGCGCCGCCCACAGCACCACCGGCGTCGCCAGCAGCAGTTCGATCCAGGTGCGCAGTCCGGGGCTGGGCCAGGGCAGGTGCCGACCGAACATGGCCAGCAGCAGCACGGTCAGCGACAGCGGCAGGGTCGTCCAGAAACGCCGGCTGAAGTCTTGCAGTTCGGGGTTTTCATCCTGGTCGAGGTCGATCGCCATCGGCTCCAGTGCCATGCCGCAGATCGGGCAGTCGCCCGGCGCACCGCGGACCACTTCCGGGTGCATCGGACAGGTCCATTGCCCGCTGGCGCCGCCCGCGGCCAGACGCGCAGGGCCTGGCGCCGGGTGGGCGTGACCGCATTTGCCCTCGCCGCATTTGCCCTCGCCGCATTTGCCTTCCCCGCACTTGCCCTCGCTGCCGGACTTGGCGGCGGGCGGGGCGGGATGGTGCTGGCAGCCATCGTGTGGATCGGGCATGACATCTTCCGATGTGTGTGCAGATCGGTCGCCGGGGCGGCGATCGAGAGGCAATCGTTACGGTCGGCAACCAACCGCTGAAGATGCCGGTGCCCGCCGATCGAATCGGTTCTGGCCTCGGCAAGCTCCGTATACTTCGCCTATGCAGGATACTCCTTCACGACCAGCAGCCAAATGGCGACAACTGTGGCTGCTGCTGCCAGCGGCTGTTTTGACGACGGCCGCAGCACTGCCCGGGCCCGGGCTGGCGCTGGTGATGCTGTTGCTGGCGCAGGGGCTCTACGCGGCTGCGATCAGCCCCTGGTTCGCTCCCGCGCCGGCTGCGGCGGTTACCCGGTGGTGGACGCGGGCGCTGGCCCCGCTGCTGGCACTCGGTCTGTACGCTGCCTGGGTGGTGCTGGTGATTGGTACCCCGGCGCAATGGCTGCGGGCCGACGACAGTCCGCTGCACGCATTGTTGCTTTCGGGCGGATTTTTATTGGCCCTGCTGGCCGCGCTGCGCCTGTGGCCACTATTTGGCTTCTGTCTGCAGGTGGACGCGACGCAAGCCGATGAGGCTGGTGTCGGTTCGTTGCTTCGCCACTGGCGTCGCCAATTCGAACGCGCCTGGCAGCAAACCGGTGCTCCGGAAGAGGATGACTTTGGTCGCGGCGTCGCCGTCGCGATCGGTTTGCTGGTGGTGGTGATCCCGGCGCTATTGATCGCCGGCGTCGGCGCCTGGCTCGCGCCCAGCTGGCGCCTGCCACTGGCCGTTGGTTACGCACTCTTGCTGTGTCCGGGCGCGCACGCGCTGATGCTGTGGCAGAGCCGGCACCCATACGCGCCGACGCAGGTGCCCGTGCAGACGCCCGCCTTGGCGGTGACGGCGTCTGAGCCTGAGCAGGCCTCGCTGCTAGGGGTGATGCCAAAGTCGGCCGCGACGGCGGAAGGGCCTGCGCAAATCGCGCCTGATCGCAACAGCACCCTGCTCAACGCCGCGGCCAGCGGCAATGTCGCACAGGCGCTGGAATTGCTGCGTGCCGGCGCCGATCCGAACAGCACGCCGGGGCTGAACGACCGCGATCAACGCAGCGCGATGATGAGCGCGGTGACGCTTTCCGACCTGCGCCTGCTGCGCGAGCTGATCGCGCGCGGGGGCGACCCCAATCGCGCGGTCAACGGCATGACGCCTTTGTTGATCGCGGTGCGCGATACCCTGAGCGGCCGTCCGGACGCGGTGATGACCCTGCTCGCCAATGGCGCCGACAGTAAAGGCGTCGGCCCCGATGGCAATACCGCACTTCACCACGCCGCGACCACCGCGGATCCGACCACGGTCGCGATGTTGCTGGATGCCGGGGCGCCGATCGACGCGGTCAACGGCGAGGGCCTGAGTGCGCTAGGCGTCGCGGCGCGTGCCGGCAACGAGCCGGTAGTGAAATTACTGCTGGAGCGCGGCGCGCGCACCGAACCGACGCGCGGACTGTCGGCCTTGATCGCTGCGGCCAGTGCCGTCGCCGATGCGCCAGCACTCACCAGGCGGCTGCTCAAGGCGCGTGCCGATGTGCGTGCAGTCGACAAACTCGGCCGCACCGCGCTGCATGTCGCTGCCTTGCACGGGCATGCCGAAATGGTCGAGTCGCTGCTCACGGCCGGTGCCGCCATCGATGCCCGCGATGCCCAGGGCGTGACCGCCTTGATGGAGGCCGCGCGCGCCGGGGCAAATCGGGTGCTCAAGCGCCTGGTATTTCGCAAGCCGGATGTGGGGTGCCTGGATCATGCCGGACGCAGTGCCCTGCACATTGCCTGCCAGTCCAAAAATGCCGATTGCGAAACCCTGCGTGCCCTGCTTGGTATCGGCGCCGATCCGGCGCTGACCAATCGCGATGGCAAGCGCGCGGTCGAGCTCGCCGCGCAGGCCGGACGCTGGCCGATGGTCGCCGTACTCGATCCGGCCTGGCCGCTGCCGGACGCGGTGGTCCCGGCGGAGTCTGGGGACGCGCACAGCGCCGACACTTCGGCTGTGCACGAGGGCGAACGCTTGCGCCTGCTTGGCGAATCGCTGCTGCAAGGCCGACTGCTGATCGCGGGCGAACTGCTTGGGCTCGAACCTGCGTTGGCCGGTCGGCAATTGCAGGCGCTGTTGCCGGCCTGCTTCGGCAGCGACTCGGCCGAAGCAGTCCGCCTGTTGTCGGCCTTCGGGCTCGATCTCGATGCGCTGCCGGAGTCGCCGCTGCTGGCAGCGATCCGCTTCAGCCCTTTACCACTTGCGGCCATTGAGGCCCTGCTGACTGCCGGGGCAGTGCCAGGTGGTGGGGCGCTGCTGCCATTGCTGATCGGCGGCGCGTGCGAAACCGACCCGGAACGCAGGAGACGTATCGAGACCATCGCGCTGGACCTGCTGGCACGCGGCGCCGATCCATTCGCCAGCGATGGCCAGGGTGCGGGCCTGCTGCACCACGCGGCGAGCGCGCCGTGGCCGCGTCTGTTGGCGCGCGGACTGGCGATCGGATTGGACCCCAACCAGCGCGATCGCCGCGGCTGCACGCCGCTGCTAAGCGCGGTGGCCAGTCGTGACCGTGAAGCCCTGGCCCGGGTGCAGACGCTGCTGGTGCACGGCGCAGATCCCGAGCGTGCCGCAGCCGACGGTCAAACGGCGCTCGGACTGGCTTTGACAATGTCCCGTCACGACCTTGCGCAATGGTTGCGCTGGGGCCCCTGGCGGCTGCCACTGCGACCGCTGCGTGCGGCCGATCTGCCGGCCGCCGCCGCGTTCGGCGATCTGGAAGCGGTGCGCAAGCTGTGCGCCTTGGGTCTGCCAGCAAACAGCACGGATGCGCTGGGCTGCACCGCCCTACTGCGCGCCGCGGGCGGCGGGCATGCCGCACTGGTCGAGTGTTTGCTTGCGCAGGGCGCCGATCCGGCGATCGGCTCGACCGCCGGGGCGACGGCATTGAGCGTGGCGGTTAGTGCCGGATGCGATGCCATCGTGACCCGCTTGATCGCCGCCGGTGCCCAGGTCGATCAGCCGATTGCCGACGGCATCACGCCGCTGATGCTGGCCGCGGCCTTGGGCCGGGATAGCATCGTGGCGGCGTTGTTGCTACGTGGCGCCCGACCCGGATGCAGCGATCGGCACGGTGCCAGTGCCCTGCATGCGGCGGTGCAATTCGCTTGGGCGAGTGCCGGCGAACAGCCGGCGCACTCGATTATCACCCGCCTGCTCGACGCCGGCGCGGACGTCAACGCCCGCGACCAGGACGGTGCCAGCGCCTTGTTGCTGCTGCTCGGCGGACGCGTCGATGCCGGTCTGCCAGCGGCCAACCCAGGTCTGCCGGTGCTGGTGCAACGCCTGCTGCTGCGGGGTGCCGATGGCGACATCCAGGACCGCCGTGGCGTATCGCCGCTGCATGCCGCGGCGATGCACGGCTTGATCGAGATCACCGAACTGCTGCTCACCCACGGCGTCGATCCGCGTCGTCGCGATGCACTTGGGCGCAATGCCTATGACGTGGCGGTGTTGCTCGGCTATGTCGATCTGGCGGCACGCCTGAAGTAGCCCGCTGCGCTCCATCCGGGCTACGCGCTACCATCGGCTGCTTCCTCCGAGCCGAGCCCAAGCCGCATGTCCGATCCCTCGATGGTCCCTGCACCAGCGCCCGCGGCCGCGCCGCTGCGCCGACTGGAAGTGCGCCACGCGGTCGCGGTCTGCGTCGGCATGGTGGTCGGCGCCGGCATTTTCAAATCGGCGCCGGAGGTCGCATCCCAGGTCGATTCGGACGCGATGCTGTTTGCCGCCTGGTTGATCGGCGGGCTGTTCTCGCTGATCGGGGCGCTGTGCTTCGCCGAGATGGCCGCGGCCTTTCCCGATGCCGGCGGCGATTACCATTTTCTGGATCGTGCCTACGGCCGACGCCTGGCGTTTGCCTTCGCCTGGTCGCGCTTCGCGGTGATCCACAGCGGCTCGATGGCGATGCTGGCGTTCGTGTTCGGCGATTATCTGGCCCAGGTGATCCCGCTCGGTGCGCACGGCAGCGCGCTGTTCGCGGCCGGCGTGATCGCCGCGCTGACCGTGCTCAACCTTCGCGGCGTACGGGTCGGCGTCGGCACCCAGGTCGGGCTGATGAGTCTGGTCGTGTTCGGGCTGCTGGCGGTGTTTGCCGGCGGCGTCAGTCTGGCGGTTCACGGCCAGGCACCGCTGGCGAGCGCGGCCAGCGGCGAAGGTGGCGTCGCGCCGTTCGGGGTCGCGATGGTGTTCGTGCTGCTCGCCTATGGTGGTTGGAGCGACGCTGCCACCTTGTCGTCGGAGATGCGCGACCAGCGCCGCGGCATGTTGCGCGCCCTGCTCGGTGGCATGCTGCTGGTGACCGTGCTCTACCTGCTGGTCAACTGGGCGTTCTGGCGCGGGCTTGGTCTCGGCGGACTGGCC
The DNA here is from genome assembly GCA_050173995.1 of Lysobacterales bacterium. Classification (GTDB taxonomy): domain Bacteria; phylum Pseudomonadota; class Gammaproteobacteria; order Xanthomonadales; family Ahniellaceae; genus 0-14-3-00-62-12. The sequence goes on from JBFXKH010000028.1 coordinate 26,233, forward strand.
GCGAGCAAGGCCCCTGCCGCTGACTTGATGCGCCTCGCGTTCGGCCGCGGCGGCGAGCTGTTGATCGTCAGCGTGGTCGCCATTACCGCGATCTCGGTGATCAATTCGCTGATGATCGCCGGCTCGCGTACCACCTACGCCGCCGCCCGCGACCTGCCGGCGCTGGCCCGGATCGGCGTGTGGAACCGCGAGCGCGGTGTGCCGCCGGTGGCGCTGCTGGCCCAGGGCGGCTTCGCGCTGATCCTGGTGTTGTTCGCTGCCGGGCATCGTGGCTTTGCCACCATGGTCGATTATCTGTCGCCGGTGTACTGGTTCTTCCTGATGCTGAGCGCGATCGCGCTGATCCGCCTGCGCCGTCTCGAACCCAACGCAGCGCGGCCGTTCAAGGTGCCGCTGTATCCCTGGCTGCCGCTCGCCTTCGCGCTGAACTGCGCCTATGTGCTGTACGCCAGCCTGGCCTATGTCCGCACCGGCGCCGTGGTCGGTGTGGCAGTATTGCTGTTCGGCGTCGGCCTGGCCTGGCTGCTGGAACGGCGCGGCCAGCGCTGGTTGGGGCGGCGTCGGTAGATCGAGGCCGCTGGTCGCCGCCGAGTTCCATGCCCCGGCGTGACGCGACGGTCGTCCCATTGACCCGGCCGCGACCTGCGCGCCTTCGGTAACGCGACACAAAATCGGGGCGCAGGCTGCTGCATCGATTGTCCGCATGCCGGTATTTCCCGCCGGCAGGCCTTCCAGGGCCAAGCGGCGCGGCGAATTTCCGGTGCTTGAATATCTCCGCCCGCAATAATGCGATGTTGCCGGTGACGTGGGGGTGACATTGACCCCCCAGTATTCGTATCCGAGTAGTCGGCAACGAGTCGATCCTTGCCAACCGCGCCACCTTGGTGCGATTGGCCAATGGGGAGCTCGCCCGCTGGGGATTTGGACCGGACCGATGGGTTCCGATGCCTGATTCTCAGGAACCGCCGGCTCTGAAAAGGACAACCACCGTCCGCGCGTCGTCGGCATCGTTTCACGGAGTTCTGATCATGCAAACACGATTTCTGCGTCACGCTATGTCAAGCACCTTGATTCTGTCATCTCTTGCAGGTTGCGCCGACCGGCCGGTAGGTGGCGATGCCGGCATCGCTCAGTCGAAGGCAAAGGCGCTGGTCGCGACACCGCCCGTGAACCCGGCGCCCGCGACGATCGATCCGATCATCGGCAATTGCAATGTCACGCCACCAGACGCGCCGGTGACGACCGCGCTGCTGACCAGTGGCACGCCGTGCCAGCCAACGCTCGTCGCTCCGTTCGATCTGGACAATCTTCAGCACGGCTTCGACTATTACTCCTGGCTGACCTTCATCGCACTGAATGCCCCCAGCGAAGGCGCAGCGCCAGCGCCCGGTTCCGACGCCGATACGCAGTGGCAGCAGTGGCGCGAGGTGTCCGATTTGATGCTGCCAGACGGAGCGCAGCCTGGCCCGTGGGATGCGCCGCGCGTGGTACCCGATGCCTGCAGCGGCATCCCCGATGCCGGGTCGATGCGGGTCGTGCGGCGAACCGCGCTCAACAAAAGCGGCACCCATCCGATCGAAGTCGCCAGTGAGGTGACGCAGCCCTTCGATTCGGGGCCGTTGATCGACCAAAACGGAAATTTTGTTCGCTACGAAATCTTGGTCAATCGCCCGATGTTCGAGTACGTCGTGCAGAACAACCTGTACAGCCAGACCGGTCAGTCGGCATTTGCCGGCGCGGTGCAGTTTCCGGAAGGCAATGTCCAGAGCGGCAGTACCGGAACCATGGGCGCAATCATGGTCAAGGCAGCCTGGAAGGTGATCGGCCCAGGCGATGATCCGTCGCGCTTCCACACCACCCCCGCGCTCGCCTACAACCCGCCATCGGAAAGCCCGAAGATCGCGGAATCCTGCACGGCCGTGGTCTTGGGTCTGGTTGGCTGGCATGTCGCGCACAAGACTGCCGACGCTCCACAGTGGATTTGGTCGACCTACGAACAAGTCGACAACGTGCCGACCGATGCCGATGTCGCCAGGTCGGACCTGCAGCCGCACTACAATTTCTACGATCCCAACTGCAAGCCCGACCAGTGTCCAGTCAATGAGACACCACCACGACCGTGGAATCCGGATATCCAGCCGTTTCCGAATGGCTTCAAGAGCCAGATCACCCGGGTCACACCGCTGACCGACGCAACCATCAGCCTGAACAGCAGCTTCCGCGCGATTGTTGACGGTACGGTCTGGCAAAACTATGAACTGATCAGCACCCAGTGGCCGACCGATGCGCAGAGCCCGGTGGACCCGACCGGCGTGCCGGCGCCGACTTTTCTCGCCAACACCACGCTCGAAACCTATACCCAGGGCAGCGTGCCCAAGGCCTCAT
>JBFXKH010000029.1:0-28371 GCA_050173995.1 Lysobacterales bacterium
GGCCGGCAGCATAATCGGCCCAACGGTGGCTGGCAATGACGACGACGCCGCCGATGGATGCGGCAGGGAACGGGGAACAGGGAGCGGGGAAGAGAGACGTCGTCCCGGCGAAAGCCGGGAACCAGTGGTGACCGTGACCGCGGCTTCGAGCACTGGGCCCCGGCTTGCGCCGGGGCGACGGCTCTCTGCTTTCCGCTTTCCGCTCTTCGCTCTTCGCTCTTCGCTCCCCGCTCCCCGCTCCCCGTTCCCCGTTCCCCGTTCCCCAACTCAGCCTTTGGCCTTGAGCTTGGCGACCAGGGCCTTGAGGGTGGTTTGGGTTTCTTCGCCGAACCAGGCGTCGGCGAAGTCGGCCGAGGGGAAGCGATTGGCGTCGCCCATCAGGTCGGCCAGGTCGCGGCGGGCGAAGCGGCGGGTGGCGCTCATCGCCTGGTGCGGCAGGGCTAGGTGTTGTTGGCACCAGGCGAGCGCGCGCGGGATGACCTGGTCGACCGCGGCCAGTTCGTCGACCAGTCCGACGCGCAGCGCTTCGGCCGAGTCGATCATCGCTCCGGCGACCATCATCCGTTCGGCGCGGTGCGCGCCGAGCAAGCGCTTGAAGGCGAGCTGGATGACTTCGGGCACAGCCAGGCCGACCTGGACTTCGTTCAGGCCGATCTTGAAGTTGCCCTCGGCCATCACCCGGTAGTCGCAGAAGATGCCGAGTACCGCGCCGCCGGCCGGCGAATGACCGGTGATCGCGGCGACCACCGGGATCGGCGAACGCGCCAGCGTGGCCATCAATTGGAAAAAGTCGTTCCAGAACGCAGTGATACCGGCGCGGTCCAGGCCGAGCAGCACCGGCACGTCGAGCCCGCCCGAAAACATGCCGGGCTGGCCGGACAAGATCAAGGCGCGATAGCCCTGGCCGAAGGCGCTGTTGAGTGCCGCCAGCAGGCTGCTGGCCAGGTCCGGCGAGATGGCATTGACCGGCGGCCGGGCCAGACGCAGCTCCAGTACGTGGCCGTGTTCGAAGTGTTCGATCATGAAGTCTGTCCTCGGTTCGCGGTTGGGTAATGAATGCCAAGTATCATGGCGGTTTCGCCGCCTGTCGAGGCCGCTCATGCGCCTGCGCCGTCTGCTGTCCCTGCGCTTCCTGTTGCTGCTGCCTTTGATCGCGCTGGCCGCGCCCGCTTCGCTGCGCGTGGCGCACGCGCGCATCACCGATGCGCCGCCGAGCGCGACGATGCGCGTGGGCTATTTGGAGCTGCACAACGACGGCGATACCGCGATCCGCTTGAGCAGTGCCGACAGCGACGATTTTGCCCGGGTGGAGATGCACCAGACGGTGTTCGATCACGGCGTGGCGCAGATGCGCGCATTGCCGGAAGCGGTGGTGCCGGCGCATGGCCAGTTCGCCTTCGCCCCCGGTGGCGCGCACCTGATGTTGATCGGGCCGAAGCGATCGCTGGCGGCGGGCGATCGGGTGCGCCTGACCTTGGTGTTGGATTCGGGAGAGCGGCTGTTGGTTGAGCTTGGGGTGTTGGAACGGGATGGGGCGTTTTAGGTTTTAAGTTTTAAGTTTTAGGTTTTAGGTGCTCGGTGTTCGGGAAACTTGTTGCGCTGACCGGCTCCGCCGTTAAACACCGCTGCGCTCAGCACAACCTATTCCTTCGTTCCCCGTTCCCCGTTCCCAGCGCAACGCTCAGCGCTTGAGGATAGCGAGCACGTCTTCGAGTTCGCCGCGGACCTGGCGGATCACCTGGCTGGTCAGGCCGGCTTCGACCTTGGCGGTTTCGCCTTCGAGGCGCTGGCGGGCGCCGCCGATGGTGAAGCCGTGGTCGTACAGCAGGCTGCGGATCTGACGGATCATCAGCACGTCGTGGCGCTGGTAATAGCGGCGGTTGCCGCGGCGCTTGACCGGGTTGAGGTTGTTGAACTCCTGCTCCCAGTAGCGCAGCACATGCGGCTTGACCTGGCACAGTTCGCTCACTTCACCGATGGTGAAGTAGCGTTTCGCCGGGATCGGCGCGAGTTCGTTATTGCTGCCCTGGTCCAGCATACGCTTCCACTCGCACCTTCAGTTTCTGTCCTGGACGGAACGTTACCACCCGGCGCGCCGAAATCGGAATTTCTTCGCCGGTTTTCGGGTTGCGGCCCGGCCGGCGGTTCTTGTTGCGCAGTTCGAAGTTGCCGAAACCGGACAGCTTGATGTGCTCGCCACCTTCCAGGGCGTCGCGCATCACCTCAAAAAACGTGTCGACGAATTCCTTGGCCTCGCGCTTGTTGAAGCCGAGGTTCTCGAACAGTCGTTCCGCCAGTTCCAGCTTGGTCAATGCCATGTCAACCCCTGAGCCTCGCCCCGGTCTCGCGGGCCAGCGCGTCGATCACGCCGGCCATCGCTCGCTCCACTTCCGGATCGGTAAGAGTGCGCGAACTGTCCTGCAAAATCAAGCCGATAGCCAGACTTCTTGTACCGCTGGGCAAACTTGGGCCGATAAATTCATCAAAAAGCAGGCATTCCCGCAGCAAATCGCCCAATTCCGCCGCCGCCACCGCCTGAATGCGGGCAAACGACACGCTTTGTTCGACCAACAGAGCCAGGTCACGGCGCAGCGAGGGAAAGCGCGACAGCTCGCCGGCGCGTGGTAGACGGCGCAGCGCGATCGCGGCCAGATCCAACTCGAACACCCAAGTATCGCCAGCGAGTTCCAGCGTCTGGGCGAGCCGCGGATCCAGGCAGCCGAGCAGGCCGACCGGAGTTTCGCCGCGCCAGACCCGGGCGCTGCGGCCGGGGTGCAGCCAGGGCGGTAGTCCGGCCGCGTCGAAGCGGAATGCGGTCGGGTCGCCGCTCAGCGCGAGCAGGCGCTCGACCGTGCCTTTGACATCGAAGAAATCCAGCGCACGCCGCGGCTCGCCCCATTGTTCGGCACGGGCGCTGCCGGACAGCACGGCGGCCAGCCGTTCGGTCTCCTGCGGCGGGTCGCCGGCAGCAAACACCCGGCCGATCTCGAACAGGCGCACGCGGCCCTGCTGGCGGGCCTGATTGCGCTTCTGCGCCTCGACCAGGCCGGGCAACAGGCTGGTACGCATCACCCCGAGTTCCGCCGACAGCGGATTGGCCAACGCCACCGCGCCCGCGGACAGGCCCCAACAGTCCAGGGTATCGGCGGCGACGAAACTGAAATTCAAAGCCTCCATGCAGCCGTCGGCGAGCAGGCTGGCGCGGAACTCGCCCTGGCCGACCCGGGTTTCGCTGGCGCAGGCGAGCTCGATCTCGCCGCGCGGCGCGTGCTCCGGGATGGCGTCGTAGCCGAAGATGCGCGCGACTTCTTCGATCAGGTCTTCCTCGATCGCGATGTCGAAGCGCTTGCTCGGTGCGGTCACCGACCAGCCCTCGGCGGTGGCTTCCACTGACATGCCGAGCGATTGCAGGATCTGCGTCACGCGCTGGTCGGCAATGGCGATACCGAGCACCCGCGCCAAGCGCTGGCGACGCAGCACGACCGGGCGCGGCCGCGGCAATGCCGCCGGCACCACGGCTTCGGTGATCGGTCCGGCGCGGCCGCCGGCAATGGCGATGATCAGCGCGCTAAGCCGCTCGATAGCCCGGCGCGGCAATTCCGGATCGACCCCGCGTTCGAAGCGGTGCGAGGCGTCGGTGTGCAGGCCGAGCTTGCGCGCCCGGCCCTGGATCGCGGCCGGCGCGAAGAAGGCGCTTTCCAGAAATAGCGATTCAGTAGCGTCAGTGACGCGCGAATCCCAGCCCCCCATGACACCAGCCACCGCCAGCGCCTTGCTGGCGTCGGCGATCACCAGAAATTCCGGGTCCAGCGCGAGCTCGCGTTCGTCCAGTAGTTTCAGGGTCTCGCCGGCCCGCGCCCGGCGCACTTCGATGCCGCCGTCGAGCCGCGCCAGATCGAAGGCGTGGGTCGGCTGGCCGAGCTCGATCAATACATAGTTGCTGCAATCGACCGCGACATTGATCGGGCGCAGGCCGGATCGGCGCAGGCGTTCCTTGATCCATAGCGGGGTCTCGGCATTGGCGTCCACGCCCTCGATCACCCGGCCCAGGTAGCGCGGGCAATCGGCCGGATCGGCGAGGCGGACGCTGCGCTGGCTGCTGCTGCTGACCGCCACCGCCGCGATCGCATCGTCCGCCGCGGGCAGATCGAACAGGGCGCGCAGTTCGGCGGCGAGCCCGGCCAGACCCAGACAATCCGGGCGGTTCGGGGTGAGCTTGATCTCGATGCTGGCGTCGGGCAGGCCCAGATAGGCGGCCAGCGGCTGGCCGGTCGGCGCGTCCGCCGGCAGTTCGAGCAGGCCATCGCTGTCGACGCCGAGCCCGAGCTCGCGGCTGGAACAGAGCATGCCGAAACTGTCGACCTCGCGCAGCCGGGCTTTCTTGATGGTCAGGCCATTGGGCAGGCGGGCACCGATCGGCGCCAGCGGCGCCTTCAGGCCGACCCGTGCGTTCGGCGCGCCGCAGACGATCTGCAAGCTCGACGCGGCACCGACCGCCACCTGGCAGACGCGCAGCTTGTCGGCATTCGGGTGCTTTTCGGCGGCGATGATTTCGCCGACCAGCACGCCATCGAGGCCGTCGCCCAAGGCTTCGATCCCTTCCACTTCCAGCCCGGCCATGGTCAAGCGCTGCACCAGGGTCGCCTGGTCGCAACCGGGATCGGCCAGAGCGCGCAACCAATTCTCGGAAATCTTCATCGTTCCATTCCCATCAATGCCAGGCGCATCCTGCGGCCGCACGCGGCCGCGCAGACCACCGACGCTTAGGCGAACTGGCGCAGAAAGCGCAGGTCGTTGTCGAAGAAACTGCGCAGGTCGTTGACCCCGTAGCGCAGCATGGCGAAGCGCTCCACGCCCAAGCCGAACGCGAAGCCGCTGTAACGCTCCGGGTCGATCTGGCAGGCCCGCAATACATTCGGATGGACCATGCCGCAGCCGAGCACTTCCAGCCAGCCCGGCGTCGAACCGTCGCCGCGATCCCAACGGATATCGACCTCAGCCGAGGGCTCGGTGAACGGAAAATAGCTGGGCCGGAAGCGCATCTCGAAATCGCGCTCGAAGAACGCGGTGATGAACTGACGCAGGGTGCCCTTCAGGTCGGCGAAACTCGAGGTCTCATCGACCAGCAGCCCTTCGACCTGGTGGAACATCGGCGTGTGGGTCTGGTCGCTGTCGCTGCGGTAGACCTTGCCGGCGGCGATGATGCGGATCGGCGGGCGGCGCTCGGCCATGGCGCGGATCTGCACCGGCGAGGTATGCGTGCGCAACAAGCGTCCGTCCGGAAAATAAAAAGTATCGTGCATGGCCCGGGCCGGATGGTTGGCCGGGAAATTCAGCGCTTCGAAATTGTGCTGGTCGTCCTCGATCTCGGGGCCGTCGGCCTGCTGGTAGCCGAGCGCCGAAAAGATCGTGACCATGCGCTCCAGGGTGCGGGTGATCGGGTGCAGGTTGCCGCGTTCGCCATTGCGGCCGGGCTGGGTGACATCGACCCGTTCGGCGTCGAGACGCGCCTGGTAAGCGGCCTGCTCGAACTGCTGGCGGCGTTCGGCCAGCGCCTGTTGCAGTGCCTCCTTGACCCGGTTGACCTGCTCGCCGAGTTCACGACGCTGATCCGGCGGCAGTTTGCCGAGCTGCTTCAGTTGCTCGGTCAGCCGGCCGGATTTGCCCAGCCAGGCGACGCGCACCGCATCCAACTGTTCCAGGCCGGTGGCAGCCGCAACCGCTGCCAGCGATTCGCCGGTTTCTGATTCGAGTGACGACATGGCAGGTCCCAGAAATGCGCATGGGGAGCGGTCACAACCGACTCCCCATGCGTTGACGCGGACCGCGAGCGCGACCCGCAGGGTGACGCAATCAGGCAGCCAGGCTCGCCTTGGCCTTCTCGGCGATGGCGGCAAACGCGGTCAGGTCGTGCACCGCGAGATCGGCCAGGGCCTTGCGGTCCATGACGATATTGGCTTTCTTCAGGCCATTGATCAGCCGGCTGTAGGAAAGCCCGGACAGACGCGCAGCGGCGTTGATGCGCACGATCCACAAGGCGCGGAACTGGCGCTTGCGCTGCTTGCGGCCGATGTAGGCGTACTGCGCGGCCTTGGTGACCGCCTGCTTGGCAACGCGGTAGACCTTGCGGCGCGCGTTGTAATAGCCCTTGGCGGCGCTGATGACTTTCTTGTGACGGGCCCGGGCGGTAACGCCACGCTTGACTCTTGCCATGACGATACCTCCTTAAAGATAGGGAACCATGCGGGCGATGCGACCTGCATCTTCCGGACGGACGTGATTCTTGCCACGAAGATTGCGTTTCCGCTTGGTCGACTTCTTGGTCAGGATGTGCGAACGAAATGCGTGCCCGCACTTGTACTTGCCGGACGCGGTCTTGCGGAACCGCTTGGCAGCGGCCCGATTGGTCTTGATTTTGATTTTTGCCATGACACTACCTGTGTGTGTTTTGATGAAAGAACCGAGCGGTGGCCGCGCCACGCTTTCCGTCCTGCTCGTTTCCGCGGTTAGGCAGCCCGCAGGCTGCGATCCTTGCGCGACCGGCCCAGCCTGCGCTGGAACCGTTCGCTGCGCGCGGTGTTGCCACCGCCCGCCGCCACGCCGGAGCGTGGAATCAGCCGGCGCGATCGTTGCCGATCGTGCCGCTGTGGTCGTCATCGCGCCGGCCGGGGCCGGAACGCGGTGCCGATTACTTCTTTTTCGGCGCCACCATCATGATCATCTGCCGGCCTTCCAGGCGCGGAAACGATTCGATGGTCACATCGTCCTTCAAATCTTCCTGCAGGCGCTTGGCCATGGCGTGACCGAGTTCGGTATGCGCCATTTCCCGGCCCTTGAAGCGGATGTTGATCTTGACCCGGTCGCCCTCGCTGATAAAGCGGCGCAGATTGCGCACCTTGATCGCGTAGTCGCCGTCGTCGGTGGTCGGCCGGAACTTGAGTTCCTTGATTTCCACCACTTTCTGCTTCTTGCGTGCCGCAGCGGCTTTCTTCTGCTGTTCGAAGCGGAACTTGCCGAAATCCATGATCCGGCACACCGGCGGATCGGCGTTCGGCACGATCTCGACCAGATCCAGCTCCTGGTCCATCGCCATGCGTAGCGCATCATCGCGGCTGACCACGCCGACCTGTTCGCCTTCCGCATCGATCAGGCGTACCCGCGGAACCCGGATGTCGAGGTTCCTGCGATTGATCTTGTCCGTACTGATTGGCACTTCCTCCGAATCGTCGATTACCCGAAAAGCCGAGCGTGGCTCAGCCTTTCACCGTTTCCTTGCGCAGTCTCTGAATCAGCTCTCCGGGCGTCATCACGCCCAGGTCTTCCCCAGATAAAGAACGCACGGCAACGGTGCCCAGTTCCCGTTCGCGGTCACCGACCACGAGCAAATACGGCACCCGTTGCAGCGTGTGTTCGCGAATCTTATATCCGATCTTCTCATTGCGCAAATCGGCCCGGACACGGAATCCTTGTTTTACAAGGGTTTGGGCCAGATCGTCGGCGGCCTCGGCCTGGCTGTCGGTGATGTTCATGACCACCGCCTGTAGCGGCGCCAGCCAAACCGGCAACTGCCCGGCGTGGTGCTCGATCAGGATGCCGATGAAGCGCTCCATCGAGCCGACGATCGCCCGGTGCAGCATGACCGGGTGCCGGCGCTGGCTGTGCTCGTCCACGTATTCGGCGCCGAGCCGCTCGGGCATCATGAAATCGACCTGCATGGTGCCGACCTGCCAGCCGCGGCCGATCGAATCCTGCATGTGGTACTCAATCTTCGGGCCATAAAACGCGCCCTCGCCCGGCAACTCCTGCCACTCCACCCCGGCCGCACGCAGAGCCGCGCGCAGGGCGTCTTCGGCCTTGTCCCAGGTGGCGTCGTCGCCCAGGCGTTTTTCCGGGCGCAGGGCGATCTTCAGCGAGATATGGCTGAAGCCGAAATCGCCGTAGACCTGCATCGCCTGCCGGTGGAAGGCGGTGACCTCGGATTCGATCTGCTCGGGGGTGCAGAAAATATGGCCGTCGTCCTGGGTGAAGGCGCGTACCCGCATGATGCCGTGCAGGGCGCCCGAGGGTTCGTTGCGGTGGCAGGCGCCAAACTCGCCGTAACGGATCGGCAGGTCGCGGTAGCTGTGCAGGCCGTGGTTGAAAATCTGCACATGCCCTGGGCAGTTCATCGGTTTGACCGCGTAGTCGCGTTTCTCGGAACCGGTGAAGAACATGTTGTCCTTGTAGTTGTCCCAGTGCCCGGAGCGCTTCCACAAGGCGACATCGAGAATCTGCGGGCAGCGCACTTCCTGGTAGCCGCAATCGCGGTAGACCGCGCGCATGTACTGCTCGACCACCTGCCACAGTGCCCAGCCCTTCGGGTGCCAGAACACCATGCCCGGGGCCTCTTCCTGCTGGTGAAACAGGTCCTGGGCGCGGCCGATCTTGCGGTGGTCGCGCTTTTCGGCTTCTTCCAACTGGAACAGATACGCCTTCAGGTCCTTGTCGTTCAACCAGGCGGTGCCATAAATGCGCGACAGCATGGCCTTGCTGCTGTCGCCGCGCCAATAGGCGCCAGCCACCTTGATCAGCTTGAACGCGCGCAGCTTCTCGGTATTCGGTACGTGCGGGCCGCGGCACAGGTCGGTGAACTCGCCCTGGCTATACAGCGACAGGTCTTCGCTGGCCGGGATCGATTCGATGATCTCGGCCTTGTAGTGCTCGCCCAGACCCTTGAAGAACGCCACCGCGGCATCGCGCGATTGCAGCGATCGCTGCACCGGCAACTTCTCCTGCACGATCTTCTGCATCTCCGCTTCGATCAGCGGCAGATCATCGGGGGTGAACGCCCGCTGGTAGGCAAAGTCGTAATAGAAGCCGTTGTCGATCACCGGGCCGATCGTCACCTGCGCACCGGGGAACAGGCGCTGCACCGCCTGCGCCAGCAGATGTGCGGTCGAATGGCGCAAGATCGAAAGCGCATCCGGGTGCTTGTCGGTGACGATTTCCAGCACGGCATCGGCGCTGAGCAGATGGCTGGCATCGACCAATTGACCATCGACCTTGCCGGCCAGGGTGGCGCGGGCCAGGCCGGCGCCGATATGGGCGGCGACCTCGGCCACGGTCAGCGGCGCGTCGAATTCGCGTTTGGAGCCATCGGGCAGGGTGATCGCGATCATGGGAGCTACCTCGGGTTCAAAACATCGGCACCGCAAACCGGCCAGATCGGCCTGCCCGGGCTGACGCACGCCCGCACAGCGGGCAATAAAAAAGGGCGCAAGCGCCCTTTACAGCAGTTGGCATTGCGCGGTCGGTCAGTTGAATGGGTCGGTCCGCGTCATGGTGATCGTGTTGTTTGCAACTACGACTCGCAAGAAGTGTTCAATGCCAATCTGGTGGGCGCAACAGGGATCGAACCTGTGACCCCTACCATGTCAAGGTAGTGCTCTACCGCTGAGCTATGCGCCCGTAACCGGGTCGCGCATCATAGCCGCATGGTTTGGGATACTCAACTTCCGCCGTTTGCCAGCGCCGCCACGCTGCGGCAGACTTGCGCATTGCCCCCGGTGCGGGCGGGCTGGACCTGGAGTGTTCGATGGTCATTCTGATGGTGCTGGGCGGGCTGCTGGTCGCCTTCCTGTGCTGGTCCGGCCTGCGCTTCTGGCGCCAGCACCGGCGCATCGCCCTGCTCCGCCAGGTGCTGGACGACGTCGACCAGATCGAAGTCCGCCTCAACGAATGCCGCGAACGCATGCACGGCCTCGACGGCATGCTCGAACGGCTGCCGGCCGACATCACCACGCGGGCGCGCAGCTCGCTCGACAGCGAAGCCGACTTCCAGACCGCGCGCCGCTTGGTATTGCAGCACCGGCTGTGGCTGCGCGACCACTCCGCCAGCGCCAGCCTGGCCACGCTCGACGAAGTCGCCGCCTCGGTGCGCAAATCCCTGCTCCAGCTCGACCAGCAACTACAGCGACTGGACGGCGTCGGCAAGGACCTGGCCGCGGCCTACGCCCGCTCCGACGCCCTGATCGGACCGGTTCCGGGCGGCCCCGACGGCAAACTGCGACAAACCCAGTGACCCGGCTGATCCTGGCCTCGACCTCGCGCTACCGGCGCGAACTGCTGGCCCGCCTCGGCCTGGCATTCGAATGCATGGCGCCCGCAGTGGACGAAACCGCCCGGCCCGGCGAATCGCCGCTGGCGCTGTGCCAGCGACTGGCGATCGCCAAGGCCGAAGACATCGCCGGCCGCTGCCCCGAAGCGCTGGTGATCGGCTCGGATCAGGTCGCCGAATGCGGCGGCGCGATCCTCGGCAAACCCGGCACCCGCGAGCTCGCCCGCGAACAACTGCTGGCCGCCTCCGGGCGCAGCGTGGTGTTTCACTCCGCCATCGCGGTCCTGCGTGGCCACCCGGCTTACCGCGGCCTGGCCTGCGACCGCACCGAAGTGCGCTTCGACCGACTCGACCCCGCACGCATCGATCAATACCTCCATCGCGAGCCGGCGCTCGACTGCGCCGGCAGCTTCAAGGCCGAAGGCCTCGGCATCGCCCTGTTCGAATCCATCCACAGCCACGACCCCACCGCCCTGATCGGTCTGCCACTGATCGCCCTGCACAAACTGCTACGCCAGGCCGGCATCGACCCACTGCACCCAACCCCACCCGCGTAACCAAGCAGTAGGGTGGATAAGCGCAGCGCATCCACCATCCCCGACTTCAAGCTCAGCGCCATACCAGCGCAAGCTGTGTGGCAGCCCCGACGCCTTCGCGCTTGTCTTTGAGGGCAGCGGTCGGGTGCATGGTGGATGCGCTGCGCTTATCCACCCTACGTCCGTCGCCCCGGCGAACGCCGGGGCCCAGCGGTGACCTTGACCAACACTTCGAATCCTGGGCCCCGGCTTGACCAGCTTCGCTGTTGAAAGCCACGGGGGCGACGGCCTGCAACGCTGGCGCTGGCGAGTGTGTATCCAGCCGGATGTAGGGTGGATAAGCGCAGCGCATCCACCATCGCCCCCCCAAAAAAATTGGGAGTCAAAACCTCGCTTGGTACGCCCAAGCGAGCGTCTATGGAGTGCGGCGCTGCGCGCCGCTATGGATGCTTTGGTTGCATCGACTGACGCAAGAGCATCCAAAGCGGCGCGTAGCGCCGCACTCCAAATTGCCAAGGTCCGGACCCAAACTTCCGGCAAGGTCCAGGAGGAAAGTCCAGGCCACCCTTACTCCCGAGCCTTCTACAGTCGGAATTCGGCGCGTCATCGGTGTTTCGGCGACCTTGATACGGCCGCCCGCACGGCAGCGCCATCCGCAACGCCAACTGGAGAGTGTCCGTAGCTTCCGTAGCCAGAGCTTCCGCTCAGAACTGCCCGTGGCACACTTCAATCGTCGCGGCGCGCGATCCAGTTAGGCCGCCCTACAACAGCGGTGAGGCGAGCCGATATCTCCTGCCCCGATTGATTACCAAGAATGATTAACTCTCGGGTGCGCTCAGCAGTGCCGATCAGTACCCGACCATCGTGTGGGTAGTAGCCCATGCCCCACTTTTTCCGCGGTTTGTACTCGACGGTGCAAATCTCCTCAAGCCTGACGGAAAAATTTGCGCCGCTTGAACGCTTTAGCCGATGCTCATTGACGTAAGAACCTGGGTCATTGAGATCACCATCAACCGCAAGCATGCTGGTAATGAACCTTGTCAAGGCGTCCCTGCCACCCGCCAAGCTAGTCAGTCCACGACAGAGTTTTCCCTCAAGGCTTTCTCCGCCCACCGTAATGACATACGTGCGATTCAGCAAGGCTGCGTAGTACTCCATTGCCACGAAGGACCATGTAGTCCGCTGCATAAAGGCTAACGCCTGAAACAAGCGGCGCGCGAATTATTTTCGGGCGTGCGCTTGGAAGAATAGTTCGACGAAGCCGCTACGCGGAGTAAGCCCCACTGCGGCGCCTGTTCGGTCGGATGTTGCCTCGCCACTTCGGCCGATTCCTGACCAAGTACAACACTGAAAAGTGGATGTCCCAGTGAGCTGCCAGTGAGATCGTGGTTGTCTACCTGTGGGAACCATAGGCAGTGCCAACTGGATGGTGTTATCAGCTCTGTCATTCCTCGTCCTGTGCCGCCACGGTCCAGATGCGCTTGAGAGGCAGCTCGGCCTTGATGTCGTCGTCGAGGTGGTCGTAGTGGGCGAACAGCGCTTCGAGCACTTCCTTCTGCGTCCACAATCGCACCCGAAAAAAGTTCGCCGCGAGTTCTTTCTGCACGTTGGTCTTGAAACCGCTCCATGAAACGAACAGTCCTTCCTGCGCTCCGAACTTGGTGACCGCGCCAAGCAACTTGTCCACGGTCGGGCGGTCGATGAGTGTGTCTTCCGACTTCACTTCGACGCACAGCCGGGGTGCACCGAATCCGAGCGGCCCGGCGCCGGCGAGAATGTCGGCCCCGCCGTCTGGACCTTCTGCGCTACGGTAGGTCGTGTAACCCTGTGCCTTGAGGATTGCCTCGACCAGCCGGGTCAGGCCATGTCCCTTGAAGCGGGCTGCGATCAACTGGGCGATCTGATCGCGGGCGGCTTCTTCCAGGTCTGTGTCTTCGGTCGCGTCTGCCGATCCGGCGACCGCGGCCGCGGTGGTCCTCGTGATGGCCGCGATCGTCTCCGGCTTCCAGCCGTTTGTGCGCATGGCCGCGATCCGGGCCTCGGCGTTGTTGCGCTGCACGCGGCAAATGGTCAAGAAGGCGCCAAAGGTGTTGAGTAGGTCTTTCCCGAAGTGCGCGCGAGGGACGGCTTCGGCAATCCATTTCACAGGGCGCCAATGGAAGAACGGATTCGGTCCGCCGGGTTCGAAGTGATAGTCGCCTGTGACCTCACCGATTTGGATTGCCCGCTGGGTCTTGAGCGGCAAGATCACCAGGTCGGACTTTTTGAACTCGTGTGCGAACGGCCAGATTTGGCTGACCCAGTTGGCGATCGCCTTCGGCTTGGTGTCGGGGTACCTCTGCGTCACCGCGGCGGTCAATTCGGCCCGCTGGCTGAGCTTTGCAAGGTCCAGATCCAAATCATCCCAGGTCACGTACACCCGGCTCTCCTGGATGAACTTCTGTTCGTACTCGCCGTGCGAGCCCGCGCGGATCAGCCAGATGGCCATGGTTACCTCAGCTTGTGAATATCGGTCGGTCGCATTCGGCTGCGCCTAACTGCTTGTCGGTTAGACCATGCCACCGATATCTGCGACTTATCCCTACAGCCTACGCTTCCTGCGTTTTCAGGCCCGGCACCAGGCGCTTGAATCCATCGTTTCGCGACACCGTTGCTGGCAGCCTAGTCGGCACGGCTGCCGCTGGCAATAGCGACTGCTCTGGTAGCGGCGAACCCGATGACGGCGGAGCCGATCGCGTTGAGGCGGTGAAGTCCAGACGCCCAAACTTCCGAGCGCCTTCCAGCAAGGATTCGGCGCGTCGCTGGTGATCTGGCGGCTTTGACATTGGCAGCATCGGCCGCAGCTTGCCGCGAAAGCGCCACCGCGCCTGCGAAGATTGCGACACCGCCTTTCAGCAGGGGCCTGAGCCAACGCGGTGCGCTGCCGAAGGATTTCCGGGATGGTGGGTATCGCGAAATCCGACGGGGAATTCGCCTGTGCCAAAAAACCGCACAATGGCTACACCTTGATGATGGTGTCGCTGTAGCGTGCCACCACGGGGTCATGGGTGAGCAGTCGCATCGGCTCGACCAGCGCCTGCGCGACCAGGATGCGGTCGAACGGATCGCCGTGGTGCACCGGCAGTGCTTCGACAGCTGCCGCATGCTCGGGCGCAACCGGTAGAAAGCGGTAGCCTGAAGCACGGAAGTGTCGCAGCGCGTTCTCGCCGGATACTGGCATGTCGCCTCGCCCCAGACTGTGTTTGATGGCAATTTCCCATACCGTCGCGGCGCTGAGCCAGACATCCGATTTCGGCGACTCGATCAACTCGCGAGCCTTCTTCGATAGCTTCGGGCTGTCCGTGATAGCCCACAGGGCGACGTGCGTGTCGAGCAGGAGATTCAAGACTGCCCACCCAGAAACAGGCGGGCGACCTCATCGTTGTGTGCGTCGATATTGTCCGGCACCTTGAATTTGCCCTTGGCGACGCCGATGCGCTTCCCGCCCGAAGCAGTGTCCATGGGCACGAGCTTGGCGGCGGGGCGACCGTTTCGCGCAATGATGATCTCGCGCTCTTGCCCGCGCTCGATAGCTTCGACCAAGCGGGACAGCGAACTCTTCGCTTGTAGCATGTTGACGGAGGTCATGGCGTGCTTCCTGAAACGCAGATTAGTCTAGTCTAGCCAAGTTTGAAAGTCGAGCCAACTTCTAGCCTTGTCCAACGAGGTATGAGCCTGAAACGGGGCTGGTGTTTCCAACGAGGTATGAGCCGGAACAGCGCATTCTGGAGATGCCCAGGAAACAAGTCCAGGGAGTCTGTCGCGCCGTGAGCCGCGCTTCCATGGTCGCTGCGCACGATCCAAGCCTATCGGCTACACGCCACTCGGCACGGCCTGCGCGTGCAGCCGCATGCCCAGGGCCTTGGCTACCTTCAACACGGTAGCGAAGCTGGGAATTCCCTCAGCGCTGAGCGCGCGGTAAAGGCTTTACTCGACTGAGGCCAGCGGCGGCTCGGGTAGCGACGAACCCGGTGGCGGCGGAAGCGATCACGTTGAGGCGGTGAAGTCCAGACGCCCAAACCTCCGAGCGCCTCCCAGACAGGATTCAGCGAAATTTGGCGGCTTTGATGCGTAGCCGGTTCGGCAGGCGCAATCTGCAACGCGAACGGCTGGGTTCCGAGGATGCCGTTTTCCACGGGTCCCCATCCAAGGCGTCAGGCCATCACGGCATCTGCTTCGTCGGTTCCGCCGGTTCCGTCGGTTCCGTCGGTTCCGCCGGTTCCGCTGGTTCCACCAGCATGCCTGCTTCGCGCCAGGCGATCCAACTGCCGTCGAGTTGGCGCACGGTGCGTTGGTGATCGGTCAGCAGGTGTTCGGCCAGGGTGGCGCGGTGGCCGCTGTGGCAGTACACGACCAGTTCGCGGTCGGCTGGGACTTCGTCGAGGCGTTGGGCCAATTGATCGTGCGGGATCAGTACCGCGCCGGGTATGTGGCCGGCATCGAACTCGGCCTGGGTGCGTACATCGATGACCAGCGGTGGATGTTGGGATTGCAATGCCTGGGACAACTGACGCGGCGAGACCGGTTCGCTGGCGGCGACCGCGAACGCGCACAGCAACGCAGCAAGCCAGAGTATCGACGCGCGCAAATGCATGACCAGGCCCTCTGTGGATGCTGCGGAAAGCGGCGCCGAACGACCGAGCTGATGAAGTGTTCTTGAACTGCATCGGTCCAGGCGCATTCGGCAGGCGCCGCCGAATATACCCGCAGGCCGGCGGCGCTTGCGTTGCTTGGGCATCCCGTGGAATCCGATCGACCGCCGCGACCGCGCAATGTATGCCAACGACGCGCTGCGATTACCGGGTCGTGCAGCAACGTCGAGCGGCCGGGATGGCGTGGCGTCGATGCGTTGACGGATATACTACCGAGTAGTAGGGTTCGCCCATGCTCACTGTCATCGAGACTCCGCTTTTCGCCAAGCTTTGGCCCGACTACTGGACCGACGATGAGCGTACCGAGTTCGCAGCGTTCCTGGCTGCCAACCCGGAGGCGGGTGACGTGATCCCACAATCCGGCGGCTGCCGCAAGGTTCGCTGGTCGCGCGCCGGCACGGGCAAGCAAGGCGGGGTGCGGGTTATCTACTTCAACCGGCAGGTGGAGGGCAGCATCGTGCTACTGGTGATCTACGCCAAGAGCGCGCAGGACAACATCGCCGCTGACATCCTGCGCCGAATCGTGAAGGAGCTTTGATATGACGAAGACCGGGCAAGAACTGCTAAAGCGCGATGCCAAGCGCGACATTGGCGCCGAACTGCTGGCGTCGGTTCAGCAGATGCAACGCGGCGAGGGACGGGTGGTGTATTCGCCCGTGGTCGAAGCCCGTACCAAGGCCGGGCTGTCGCAGGCCCAGTTCGCCGCCCTGCTGGGGGTGTCGGTGCGCACGCTGCAAAGCTGGGAGCAAGGACGCAAGCAGCCCTCTGGCGCCGCGCGCACGCTACTGCAAATCGCCCTGCGCACACCGGAGGCGCTAAGCGGCTTGGCAGCATGAAGCCGTCGCCAGGCTTGCCCACCGGCCAACACCGAGGCGGCCGCGCCGACATGGGGCGCTTCCTTCCACCGTGGAGTTCAGCACCGCTGTGCTTTGCGCGGCCAAGCGCTTCAACTCGCCGCGTGCGCTGCTGTAATCGGCCGCACCTTACCGCGAAAGCGCTGCCGTGCCTGCCACATATCGTAATGCCACTGCATCGCGTACCAGGTGCCAGGCGACGTGCGCAGTGCTTTGGACAAGCGCAGGTCCATATCGGCACTGAAACCAGCAGCGCCATTGAGCACCCGCGACAGCGCGGTACGAGTCACGCCAAGCCGGGCGGCCGCCTCGGTGACGGTGAAACCATCAAGCCATTCGCGCAGAACTTCGCCGGGGTGCGGTGGATTGTGCATGTCGTTCAGGTCGGGAGTACCATTTGCCCATGAAAGTCACCACCGGCACCGTAGTCAAAGGCACCATCATCGTGAACGATTCGGATTTCAAGGACGGAACCGATGTGTTCATTCTCGCGCGCGAGCGTGAAGGCGATGTTGGTCTTTCTGCCGAAGAGTTGGCTGAGCTCGAAGCGGGCATCGCTGAAGCCGATCGGGGAGAGATGATTTCGGGCAGCGAGTTCTTTGCTCGCCTGCGTCGCTACGGGTTGTGATGGCGCTTGAGCTTTTCGTCTCGCGACGGGCCGCTCGCGAGGTCGAACGCATCGTCCAGTGGTGGGCGCTAAACCGGCCGTCGGCTCCGGGCGCCGTACAACAGAATATGCAAGCCGCACTCAATCTCTTGCTGGTTGAGCCAGACATCGGCGTTCGCGTCGATCGAGCGAGTTCGCCGGATGTGCGACGCTTGCACCTGGATCGCATTCGCTATTGGGTTTATTACCGAGTCCGCGGCGATCGTCTCGAAGTCTTGTCCGTGTGGCACGCAAATCGTGGCAGCGGCCCTGCGGTTTGATGGCTTGGAGTCGAACCACCCACCGCAGCGGACTGGCCGCCATCAAAGGGGTAATAATCGGTCTGCAAGCCACGCCAGAATCGTTCGCTGGTCCCGAGCGCGGCGGCGAGACGAACAGCGGTATCGGCGCTTACGCTGCGCTTACCGAGCACGATTTCGTTGATGCGGCTTGACGCAATCTGCGTAGCGCTAGCGAGAGCGTTCTGGCTGATCCCGAGCGGGATCAGGAATTCCTCCAGCAGAACTTCGCCAGGATGGATGTTGGCGAGTGGTTTCATGACCGACCTCATGCGTCGGAGCTTGGGAAAAATTTGAACGTCTCTGGTTCGGGTCTCGGGTCAGCTCGGTGGTTAGGGCGCTGGCGCTGACTGGCGTTCCTGTTGCAACCGCTTGGTCAGAGCTTGTGCGGCGTCTTGGGCATAGGCCCTGCACGCGCCGGAGTCGATCAGCGCAGATTGCGCCTGGCGTTCGAACAGCCGAGAGAAGCTGGGGTGTGCGGAAACCAACAAGTCGCAGGGCAGTCGGCGCAGGCGCGCGATGCTGGCGCGGAAGACGGCTTCGCGCTCACCTGTGCTGAAGCGGTAGTTGCCTGCCGCGATCGGGGTAAGGCTATCGGCGTACACCAGGTCGATGCAGCGATCGGCCTCGCAGTCGCGCCAGCTCCAAGAAGCGCCGCCCGGCGTATGGCCTGGCGTGGCGTGTAGGGTAAGTGTGGTGTCGCCGAGTGTGATCGACTCGCCGTCGTCGAGCGACCGCAGCTTGGCGACCGGCGGGAAACGCATGCTGTCGTCGAAGGCAGCCTGTGGATCGTCATCGGGGACATTGCCCTGCCGCAGCGCCCGCACGCCCGCGTCCGTCGACAGCACGGTGGCACCGCTCAAACGCGCGAGCGCGGCCACGCCGCCGACGTGATCAAAATGCGGATGCGAGATGGCGATGTACTTCACGTCAGCGATGTCCAGTCCTTGGCGGCGCAGGTTGGCGACGATGCCGTCGACCGACTGCGGCAACGCGGCGTCAATCACGATCACGCCGGCACCTGTGTCGATCGCGACCACGCTCAGGCCTTCGGGTCCGACGTAATGCGACCCGCCAAACAACGCGAATGGCGCGCGCGGTCGGTTCCATTCGGCGCAGTTGTGGCAGTCGATCGACTGCCGCGACGACGCGGTCGGCGCGGCGCTAGCGAGGGCAGGGGTGACGAGCAGTAGAAGGGCAGTTATCAGTTTCATCAGTCAGACTCGGGCGTGGTGTGGCCTACCAATGTAGTGGCCAGGGCTGTGAAGGTCCGGCCGCTGTGGAGGCAATTTGGGGCAGGCCGCGGGCGGGGCAGCAAAGCGTTGGTTTGTGCACGATTCAATCCAGCTCAAACCAGCGCGGTCCGAACTGCCGCTGCATGCCTTGGCCGTCGTCGACCAGGATGTCGATGCGGTGCCGGCCGCGGGCGAGGCCGGTGGTGGCGAGCGTGGTGCGGAAGCCAACATCGGGGTGCCTGGGATCGCGCGAGTGTGGCCACTGCGTTTGCACATGCGGTGCCGGCAGGCCGGTCGCGGCGCGGGCGCGGTCTTTGCCATCGACCAGCACCTGGACGCGGGCGACGCCGATCTGGTCGCGCACCGCCCAGCCGGCCACCGTCAGCGCTTCGCCGCGTTTCAGTCGGGCGCCTGCTGGCGGCACATCCAGGTAAACGATCAACGGCACCTGGCAGGCGACGTCGCCCGGCTTGCTCGGCGGCGTCACGCGCAGATAGAGAATGTGATCGCCGCTGGCTTCCAGCCTGCGCTCGCCCAGCCAGAGTACGCTACCAAACTGTCGGCACAGCGCCTGCCAGGCGGCCAGCCGATCACCGGCGTAGCGCGCCGATTCTTCGATCACCAGCAGTCCCTGCCGCCAGTCGGTGCGCAGCAGGCTGGCCTGGTCGCGTTGCCAGATGCCGAGCTGAACTTGGCGGCCGTGTTTTCGATTGCGCGGATGGTCGAGCACGTATACCGGCCGCTGTCCGGCCAGGGCAAAATCGAGTTCGGCGGCGAGCAGGAAGTTGTCGCCGATCAATACGCTGTCGGCTGGCAGTCGCTGCAACCAGTACCGGCTGCCCCGCTCGGCCTCGCTCCAGCCATGAAAGGCGTTGCCGAACAGGTGCGCCGACAGTCGCTGCGCCGTTGCGCCGGGGCTGGACGCGAGCACGACCGCGGCCAGCAGCAACACGGTCGCAGCGGCGCAGAGCGGCAGGGCCAGCGCCGACAGCCAGGCGCGCCACCCGCCGCGTGCGCGCCACTGGCGCTGCAGCGCCGGTACCAGCAGCAGCAGCGGCAGATAGGCGGGCAGCGGCCAGTGCACGCGGGTGCGGTCGTTGTCAGCAAAGCAGCCGGCGACGGCGTAGACCACCCAGATGCCGAGCACCGCCGCCAGCGCCAGATCCAAACCGGCCTGGCGCCGTTGCCGCCAGGCGGCGATGGCGCCAGCCCCGAGCAGCACAAACAATGCTGGCGAGACCACCAGGGTCTGCTCCACGACGAACCACAAACCCTGCCACTGGAACCGCCAGGGATTGCGCTCCAGCAGTTGAAAACGCAACGCGGCCCAGTCGTTGCCGAGATTGAAATACACCACCGGCATCAGGCCGGCCGCGGCCACCGCCAGCGCGCACCACAGTTTCGGGTTGGCGATCTGGCGCCGCGCCCGCGGTGAGGCCAGCAACAGCACCATGCCGGCGCTGATCAACAGGGCGGCACGCCAATGGCTGAGCAGGGCGAACGCCATCGCCAGACCGAGGCCCAGCCAATGACGCCAGCGATCCGTTTGCAGCGCGCGGTCGAGCTGCACGAAGGCGAGCAGCATGGCCAGGGTCAGCGGCACATCGGGCAGGGCCAGCAGCCCACTGCTGGCGATCAGCGGCAGCCACAGTGCGAACAGTGCGACCCGGTCGGCGTTGGCACGATCCGCACCGCGCCGCCGCGCCCAGGCCCTAAGCACCCAGGGAATCGCCGCCCCGATCAGCAGAAACGGCCAACGCAGGCCGAACCGGCCATCGCCGCCAATGGCAGTGCCGAGCGCGATCAGCGCGGCGGTCAGCGGGGGCAGATCGGAATAACCCGACGCCAGTGCCCGGCTCTCCTGCCAGTAAAACACTTCGTCGCCGAACGCCGGCAGATGCACGGCCAGCCACAGCTTGACCAGGCCCAGCAGCGCGAACACGGCAAGCAAGGCGGCGGTGGAGGGAACAATGCGCGGCTTCATCGGGTCTTCAGCCAGCTTGGTCGGATCGGCACCGGTGCGCTTACTCAGAACGGAAAAATCAGGCAAGCTTGGCCGCCAGCCATGAAAGCCCGCGTGCAGCATGCCGTTCTGATTTCCCGCACAATCCAACTCCCCATGGAATCCTGTCAAGGCCCAAGCGCATGAATGCACCCCAGCCCGCCGCCACACCGCTGCAACTTGCCATCAGCGCAGTCAACCAGATTCTGCTCGGCAAGGCCGCCGAGGTGCGGCTGGCGTTTGCCTGCCTGTTGTCCGGCGGCCATCTGTTGCTCGAAGACGTGCCTGGCGTCGGCAAGACCACGCTGGCGCATGCAATTGCGGCGATTTCCGGACTGAGCTACCAGCGCATCCAGTTCACCAGCGACCTGCTGCCTTCGGACATTCTCGGCGTGTCGATCTTCGATCGCGATAGCGGCAGCTTCCGCTTCCATCCCGGGCCGATCTTCGCGCAACTGGTGCTGGCCGACGAGATCAACCGCGCCACCCCGAAGACGCAGAGCGCCCTGCTCGAAGCAATGGCCGAGCTGCAGGTCACCGGCGACGGCGAGACGCGCCCGCTGCCGCGACCGTTCTTCGTGATCGCCACGCAAAATCCGATCGATCTGGCCGGCACCTTTCCCTTGCCAGATTCCCAGCTCGACCGCTTTCTGATGCGGCTGTCGATTGGCTACCCGGACGCCGCGGCCGAACGCGCCATGCTGGTTGCCGAAGACCGCCGCGAACTGCTCGACCAGACCCGGCCGCTGCTCGATGCGGAGCATCTGCTCGATCTGCACCGACAGGTGCACGCGGTGCGCGCACAACCGGCGCTGATCGACTATGTGCAGCGCTTGCTTGCGGCCTCGCGCCAGCATCCGGGCGTACGCGTCGGGCTGTCGCCGCGGGCTGGTCTGGCCTTGCTCGCCGCCGGTCGCGCGATCGCTTACCTGAGTGGACGCGGCCATGTCATGCCCTCCGACGTGCAGGCGGTGTTCGTCGCGGTCGCCGCGCATCGGCTGGTATTGAGCGGCGACGCTGCGCGCGCTCGGGACAAGATCGCGCTGGCGATCCTTACCAGCGTCCGGGTCGACTGATGCCCGGGTTCGCCAGCCAGCTGCGCGACCGGCTGGGCCAGCGCGCCGAGCGCCGGCTACCGGCGCTGACTCGGCACCGTGTAGCGGAATCGCTGCCGGTGCATCTGCATTCGCGCCGGGTCTACATCCTGCCGACCCGCTTCGGTTTGGTGCTGGCCAGCGTGGTCGGGGCGATGCTGATCGGCGCGCTCAACTTCAACAACAACCCGGCCCTGTTGCTCGGGTTTCTGGTCAGCGCGGTCGCGGTGCTGAGTTTCCACCAGACCGTCGCCCAATTGCGCGGTCTCAGCCTGCTGTCGCTGCGCGCCGAACCGGTGCATGCTGGCGATCCGCTGGCGGTCGAATGGCTGTTCGAGAACGACTCCGCCAACCCGCGCCACAGTCTGGTCCTCGACCAGGGCGAGCAGCGTGTCGGCTTCGTTTTGGCGGCGGAGTCACGAGCGGCGGTCAGGCTGTCGCTGGCGACAGAACGCCGCGGCTGCCTGCAGCCCGGCCGGGTGCGGCTGTCATGCGAATACCCGTTCGGCATCGTGCGCGCCTGGAGCTGGCTGCATCCGGAGCAGTCGCTGTTGGTCTATCCACGCCCGGAGCCGCAGGCACCGCCGTTGCCGGCGCAAGCCGGTCAAGATCCCGGCCAGCGCGTGCGCCTGCCCGGCGACGACTGGCACGGCCTGCGCGACCATCACGGCGGCGACAGCCCGCGACGCATCGCCTGGAAGGCCAGCGCCCGCTCCGATCGCCTGCTGGTCAAGGAATTCGCCGAGCCGCTCGCCGACGCGCTGGTGCTGGATTTCGAGCAATTGCCCGGGCTCGACCCGGAACAGCGCATCGAGCGGCTGACCCGCTGGGTGCTTGATGCCCGCGACCAGCAACTGAGCTTCCGGCTGCTGCTGCCGGGGCGAGCCTTAGGTCCCGGCCAGGGACCGGAGTTCGCCGCCCGCTGCCTGCGCGAACTGGCCTTGTTGCCATGAATGCGCTGCTCGCCATCACGCCCGCCGCGCGCCACGCCAGCGAACCGGGCCGCCCCGACCAGGCACCGTTCAACGTACTCGGCCTCAACGCCCTGATTCTGCTTTTGGTCGCGGTACTGATCAGCAATGCCGGCTGGCTGCCGCTGCCCCTGCTCGCCGGCTTGGCCGCCCTGCTCGGGCTCAAGTGGCTGTGGCAGCGGTACTTGCGGCGACCGATCCCGGCCTGGATTCGCCTGCCGGTGTTCGTGCTCACCTTGATTCTGGTGGTCTTCAGCAGCGGTTCGCCGCTCAGCCGTGATGGTGGCGTTGCCCTGCTGATCGCGCTGGCCGTGCTCAAACTGCTGGAAAGCAACAGCATCCGCGACGCCCGCATCCTGGTCGCCGCCTTGCTATTCCTGTGCATGACGACTTTTTTGTTCGATCAATCCATGGGCATCACCGTCCTGGTCGGACTAAGCACCGTTTTGGCATTTGCGGTGCTGGCCCTACTCGATCCGTTGGCGCCCGCGTCGAATGTGGCGCAGGGCTGGCGCGGCCTGTTGCTGGCCGGTCGGCACAGCGGGCGGATCGCCCTGGCCGCGCTGCCGCTTGCCACCGTGGTGTTCCTGTTTTTCCCGCGGCTGGCCGAGCCGCTGTGGGGCGCACCCTGGACCAGCAACCAGGGCAAGACCGGCATCAGCGACGTGCTCAGACCCGGCATGCTGTCGCGGTTATGGCCGGATGATTCACCCTCATTTCGGGTCAGTTTCGATGGGGCGATTCCCGCACCGCGCGATCTGTACTGGCGTGGCCCGGTGTTGCTGCGCTTCGATGGCCTGGCCTGGCGCCGCGCCGATTGGGAAAGGATCGGCACACCCTACCCGCTCGAATACCGGCAAGACCAGGTGTTTGGCTACGAAGTGTTGCTGGAGCCGACCGACCAACGCTGGCTGTTCCCGTTGGACCTGCCGATCGATGGCCCAGACGATGCATTCCTCCGTTTCGATGGACAGCTGGTCAGCCGCAGACCGGTGATCGCGCCCAAGCGTTATCGGCTGCGCTCGGCGACCCGGGCCACACTGGAAGCGACTCTGCTGCCCGGCCACCGCGACGCTGCCACCTGGCTGCCGCGCGACAGCAATCCGCGCACTCGCGCCCTGGTCCATGGCTGGCGCGAACGCGGCATGGACGATGCTGCGCTGATTGCCGCCGCGCTGGACATGTTCCACCAGAGCTTCGGCTATTCGTTGGAACCGCCACCACTTGCACCAGAGCGCAGCATCGACGAGTTTTTGTTCGAAACCCAGAGCGGCTACTGCGAACATTTCGCCTCGGCCTTCGCCTTCATGATGCGCGCCGCCGATATCCCGGCGCGGGTGGTCACCGGCTATCTCGGCGGCGTGCTCAACCGCTCGGGCAATTACTGGACCGTGCGCCATTCCGACGCCCACGCCTGGACCGAAATATGGCAGCCCGGACGCGGCTGGATCCGTGTCGATCCGACTTCGGCGGTTGCCCCCGAACGGATCGACCGCGGCAACAATGAAGGCGCGATTCCGGCCGCCAATCGCTGGTATTCGGATGGCTGGGCGGCACGCTGGCACGACCGCTTCGACGTGGTCGCACGCTGGTGGCGCAGCCGCGTAGTCGACTTCGGCGCCTTGCAGCAACGCAGCCTGCTGGCGCCGTTCGGCATCCCTGACAGCGATCTGCGCGAACTAATGATCGCCTTGATCGTCAGTGCCGGGCTGGCCCTGGCGTTCGGTCTGTGGTGGAGCATGCGCGATTTTCAGCGCGGCCGCGGCCAGCCGCTGCTCGCCGCCTGGCAGCGTTTCGGCCAGCGCCTGGAACGCGCCGGAGTAAAACGCGAACTGCACGAAGACCCGCTGGTATTCGCCCGCCGCGCCGCGCTCGCCCTGCCGCGCGACGCCAGCCGCATCCGACAACTGGCCCAGGCCTTCGCCCGCAGCCGCTACGCCCGGACCTTCGCCGACCAGGCCGAACGCGAACTGATCGACGATCTGCGACGGTTCAGGCCCAATCGATAGAAGCAATTAGCCGTAGGTCGGCTCAAGCCGCGCAGCGGCGGAGCCGACATTTTCAGGTGTAGGTGTAGGTCGGCTCAAGCCGCGCAGCGGCGGAGCCGACATCTTCACATCCGCGCCAATGCTTCAAGCTGTCGGGTCCACGCCTGCGGCGCTTGACCCGACCTACGGCTGCGCTTGATCCGAGCCACTTGCTGTCGCCTTTACCCTGGCGGCCAGGCCATGCGCCGACCGGCGAGCAGGTGCAGGTGGATATGGAAAACGCTTTGCCCGCCGTCTTGGTTGCAGTTCATCACCAGCCGATAGCCGCGTTCGGCATAGCCCTGCTCGGCGGCATAATGCTTGGCCGCCAGCACCAGCCGACCGATCAACTCGGCATCGTCATCGACCAGGTCGTTGACCGTGGCGACCGCGCGCCTGGGCACGAACAACACATGCAGCGGCGCCTTCGGGTCGATGTCCTTGAAGCCCAGCACCTGATCGTCTTCGAACACGATCGTGGCCGGAATCTCGCGGCGGATGATTTTGGCAAACAAGGTATCGGTCATGGCGGTCTGCGGCTTGGGGTTCCAGGGTGGATTGTAAACCGCGCAGCAGCCAGTCGCCGTGGCCACGATCTACGCCACGCCGACATCGAGGAAATCATGTACCGCCTCTATGTGCAGGAGAACATCCGACGCGGCCAGCAAGATGCCGCCCATGGCAAGACGCAATCGGCGGACGATGTACTCAAGGAAATTCAATCATGGTGAAGTGTCGAATACCCGACACGCACTACGCCGTCCCGGTCGGACCGCCACTCAAGCCGGCAACACCCGGCAGACGAAGCCCTTGAGGTAGTCGGTGTCGGGGATGGCTGGGTGCAGGGGGTGGTCAGCGCCTTGTTGCAGTTGCGCGAGCACCTGGACGCTGCGATCCAGATGGCGGGCGGCGCGGTTGATGATCTCGAGCAGGGCGGCGCGCGGCAGGTGGTGCGAGCAGGAGCAGGCGATCAGGATGCCGTCGCGTTCCAGTACCTGCATGGCCGCGGTGAAGATGCGCTGGTAGGCGATGCGGCCTTCGTTCATGTCCTTGCGCTTTTTGATGAAGGCGGGTGGATCGACGATCGCCACATCGAAGCGCTGGCGCGTTTCGCGCAAGGCTTTCAGGGCTTCGAAGGCATCGGCTTGTTGCGTATGCACGCGCTCGGCGACGCCATTGCGCTCGGCGGCGTCGGTCACTACCGCCAGCGCCGCCGCCGAGCTGTCGATGCAATGCACTTCGCGCGCGCCCTGCACTGCGCTGGCCACGCCCCAGGCGCCGGCATAGCTGAACACGTCGAGCACCCGCCGGCCCGGGACCAGCCGTTTCAGCCAGGCGCGGTTGTCGCGTTGGTCGAAGAACCAGCCGGTCTTCTGTCCGTTTTCGATATCGATCCGGAACTCGACGCCGGCCTCGACCACGCGGCTGCGCGCATCCAGCGTGCCGACCGCGGTTTCGAAATACTCGGGCAGTCCCTCCAGGGCGCGCACCGATCCGCGGTTTTTCCACACCATCGTGCGCGGCTTCAGCACCTTGACCACCGCCTCGACCACGTCGGCCTTGAGTTGCTCCATGCCGAGCGTGCCGATCTGGCCGACGATCACGTCGTCGAAGCGATCCAGCACCAGGCCGGGCAGGCCGTCGGCCTCGCCGAATACCAGCCGGTAGAACGGTTCCGGGTACAGCCGCTCGCGCAGCGCCAGCGCCACCTGCAGGCGATGCACGATCAGCGAACGTCCGATCGGATGGCGAGCGCCGCGTTCCAGCAGGCGCGCGCAGATCAGCGCCTGCGGATTGACATAGCCGAGCCCGATCACCCGGCCGCCGGCATCGCTGATCGCGGCGATCTCACCCGGTGCGAACGCCGACAGCGGCGAACGTGCGCTGTCCACTTCGTTGCTGTAAACCCACAGATGTCCCTGGCGCAGGCGGTCGTCTTCGCCGCGGCGCAGAAACAACACCGGGTATTCCGGCAGGGCGGCTATGCCATCGGCCGGGGATTCCGGTGCAAGTTCGGGTTCGATCGACATCGGCTGGGCTCCATTCGGCCGTACAGTGTGACAGCCGCGGGGCCAGACTAGGTTCGTCGCCGCTGCGCCCGGCCCACCACCAGTGGTGCCGAACTCTGCGCCGGTACGCTGCCCGTTCGGCAAGGCGGCCGGACCGCTTGCGGGCCTTGATGGGGCTGTTTTCCCTCTGGGCCAGATTAGAATGGACTAAACCAACTTAGCTAAGTTCGTGACCAGCGATGACCCAAACAGTGAATATCCACGAGGCAAAAACCCATCTGTCGCGCCTGATCGAGCGTGTGGTCGCGGGCGAGCCGATCATCATCGCCAAGGCCGGCAAGCCGCTGGTCAGAATGACGGCGATCGCTACGGAGGCATTGCCGGCACCGCAACGCTTGGGTTTCGCGGCGGGGTGGGTGCAGGTGCCAGAGGAGTTCGGTCGCATGCACGCCGAGGAAATCGCCCGCCTGTTCGGCAGCGAGGTATGAAACTGCTGGTCGATACGCATTTGCTGCTGTGGGCGGTCGCAACGCCGGAACGGTTATCGAGGGCATCACCCTGCTCACGGCCGATGCAGCGCTCGCCGGCTATCCGGGGCCGGTACGCCAGGTGTGAAGCCGCCGCGATGCGGCCGCGGCTCAGGCCGTGGCCAGCATGACCCGCCGCAGCACGTCCTGATAGATCGTCTGCAACCGGGTGAGATCGGCGATGCTGACGTGTTCGTCGATCTTGTGGATGCTGGCGTTGACTGGCCCGAGTTCGATCACTTCGGCACCGAGTGGCGCGACGAAGCGGCCGTCCGAGGTACCGCCGCCGGTATCGGCGTGGGCCTCGATGCCGCAATGGGCGCGCACGCTGTCCTTGACCGCGACCAGCAATCGCCCGGCGGCGGTGAGAAACGGCGCGCCGCTCAGCACCCAGCGGATGCGGTAATCGAGATTGGCCGCGACCAGGATCGCTTCGACCCCCTGCATCAGGTCTTCGGCGCGCGAGGCGGTGCCGAAGCGGAAATTAAAATCGGCGCGCAGTTCGGCCGGGATCACATTGGTCGCGCCGCTGCCGGCGTGGATATTGGAAATCTGCAGGCGGGTCGGCGGAAACTGTGCATTGCCCTGATCCCACTGACGCGCGGCCAGTTCGGCCAGGGCCGGTACGGCGTGGTGGATCGGATTCAGTGCCAGCTCCGGATAGGCAACGTGGCCCTGCACGCCGCGCACGGTCAGATGACCATGCAGCGAGCCGCGCCGACCGCAGCGGATGCGATCGCCGAGCACGGCCTCCGATGAGGGCTCGCCGACCAGGCAGTAGTCGATGTGCCGACCGCTGGCAATGAAATGATCGACCACCCGGCGGATGCCGTCTTCGGCGACCCCTTCTTCGTCGCTGGTGAGCAGCAGCCCGACCACACCGGGATGCTCGGGATCGGCCGCGACAAACTCGGCGAGCGCCAGCACCATGGCCGCGACACTGCCCTTCATGTCGGCCGCGCCGCGCGCGTATAGCCGGCCGTCGCGCAGGCTGGGCATAAACGGCGGCGACTGCCAGGCGTCCGGGTCGCCGGCCGGCACCACATCGGTATGCCCGAGCAGCGCGAACACCGGCCCACCGCGACCATGCCAGGCCCAAAGATTATCGACCGCACCGAAACGCAGCGTCTCGATGGTGAAGCCGCAGCCTCGCAGCCGCTCGGCCAACAGCGCCTGACAGCCGGCATCGTCCGGAGTCAGCGACGCCCGTCGGCACAATTCGATGGTCAGTTCCAGCACGGCGTCGGTCATGGCCGGGATTGTACGGGGGATGGGGTTTGGGGAGGGATGGGAATGGGGATCGGGGATGGCTGGGAACGGGGAATGGGGATGGCTGGGAACGGGGAATGGGGATGGCTGGGAACGGGGAACGGGGACCGGGGTA
>JBFXKH010000030.1:0-28001 GCA_050173995.1 Lysobacterales bacterium
ACCGCCTCGACTATTTTCTGGCCTTGAGCAGGGCGTCGATGGTGCGGCCGAGATCGGCCGGGGATTTGACCGTGGTCACCCCGGCCGCTTCGAGCGCGGCGAATTTGGCCGCGGCCGTGCCCTTGCCGCCGGAGATGATCGCACCGGCATGGCCCATGCGCTTGCCGGCCGGCGCGCTTGCCCCGGCGATGAAGGCGACCACCGGCTTCTTCACGTATTCGCTGATGAACTCGGCGGCTTCCTCTTCGGCGCTGCCGCCGATCTCGCCGACCATGATGATGCCCTCGGTCTGCGGGTCGTCCTGGAACATTCCCAGGCAGTCGATGAAGTTGAGGCCGTTGATCGGATCGCCGCCGATGCCGATGCAGGTGCTCTGGCCGAGCCCGGCCTGGGTGGTCTGGAACACCGCTTCATAGGTCAGCGTGCCGGAGCGCGAGACGATGCCGATCTTGCCGGGCTGGTGGATATGCCCGGGCATGATGCCGATCTTGCATTCGCCGGGGGTGATGATGCCGGGGCAGTTCGGGCCGATCAGCACGGTATCCGGATAGTGCGCGAGCGCGTTCTTGACTCTGAGCATGTCTAGTACCGGGATGCCCTCGGTGATCGCCACGATCACCCGGATGCCGGCGTCGGCGGCTTCGAGGATCGCGTCGGCGGCAAACGGCGGCGGCACGAAGATCATGCTGGCGTCGGCGCCGGTTTCGTTGACCGCATCCTCGACCGTGTTGAACACCGGCAGGCCAATATGCGTGCTGCCGCCCTTGCCCGGGGTGACGCCGCCGGTGAGATTGGTGCCGTAATCCAGCGCCTGTTCGGAGTGGAAGGTGCCCTGGCTGCCAGTGAAACCCTGACAGATCACCTTGGTTTTTTTGTTGACGAGAACGCTCATGCGGATTCCTCTGGAAAGCGCCGACCGCGGGTGTTACGGCCGACGTGGATCGATGGGGTAAGGGCGTTAAGCCAGCGCGGCAACCGCCTTGCGGGCGGCGTCGTTGAGG
The DNA here is from genome assembly GCA_050173995.1 of Lysobacterales bacterium. Taxonomy (GTDB): domain Bacteria; phylum Pseudomonadota; class Gammaproteobacteria; order Xanthomonadales; family Ahniellaceae; genus 0-14-3-00-62-12. The sequence continues at coordinate 1,002 of JBFXKH010000030.1, forward strand.
TCGGTGGCCGGGATGATCTTGAAACCGGAGGCGGCCAGCAGCTCGCGGCCCTTCTCGACATTGGTGCCTTCCAGTCGGACCACCACCGGGATGGTCACGCCGACTTCCTTGACCGCGGCGATCACGCCCTCGGCGATCATGTCGCAGCGCACGATGCCGCCGAAGATATTGACCAGGATCGCGCGCACCTTGTCCGAGGACAGGATCAGCTTGAACGCCTCGCTGACCCGCTCCTTGGTCGCGCCACCACCGACATCGAGGAAGTTGGCCGGCTCGGCGCCATTCAATTTGATGACGTCCATGGTCGCCATGGCCAGGCCGGCGCCATTGACCATGCAGCCGATGCTGCCGTCCATCTGCACATAGTTCAGGTGATGGTCGGCGGCCTCGGCCTCGGCTGGGTCTTCCTGGCTGACATCGCGCATCGCGACCAGTTTGGGGTGGCGGAAATCGGCGTTGTCGTCGGAATTGACCTTGCCGTCCAGCGCGATCAGGTCGCCGCTTGCCACCACCGCCAGCGGGTTCAGCTCGACCAGGCTCAGGTCCTGCTCCATGAACATCCGGTACACGCCCTGCATGATCTTGGTCAGTTGCCCGACCTGCTTGGTGTTCAGATCCATGGCGAAGCCGACCTTGCGGCACTGGTAGGGTTGCAGGCCCTGCACGTAGTCGACCAGCACGGTGTGGATCTGCTCCGGGGTCTCGCGCGCTACGGTTTCGATATCGACGCCACCGGCGGCCGAGACGATGAACGACACGGTCTTGCTGGCGCGGTCGACCAGGGCGCTCAGGTACAGCTCCTGCTCGATGTCGTTGGCTTCGGTAATCAGCACCAGGTTGACCGGCAGCGCGCGGCCGCCGCTCTGGTAGGTGCTCATGCCCTTGCCGAGCATGCCGGCCGCGGCCGCGCGCACCGCATCGATGCTGGCGCAGAATTTGACGCCACCGGCCTTGCCGCGGCCGCCGGCATGAATCTGCGCCTTGACCATCCATTGTTCGCCGCCGATCGCGCGGGCCGCCTCGACCGCTTGTTCGGGCGTGCCGGCGACTCGGCCGGCCGGCACCGGGATGGCGTAATCGGCAAACAACAATTTGGCCTGGTATTCGTGGAAGTTCATCGGGCACCTGATTCGGGAAGCGGGCGAAAGGCCGCCATGATAGCGGGGGGAGCGCCAGTGTGGGAGCGACGGTACGTCGCGACTGGGCAATCGAAGCGACAGTCGCGACGTTCCGTCGCTCCCACAAAAGCCGCATCGAAGCGACAGTCGCGACGTTCCGTCGCTCCCACACTCGCTCCCACAACTCCCAACTCCCGATCCAAAGCACGCCGGGCTGCCACGTTTCGGCCTTCTGTCTTCAGTCCTCTGTCATCCGTCCTCTGAAACTGGCATTGTGCTGGGGCGCTTCCCTACCGATTGCCCCTGTCCGTGAATTCGCCCCGTCCCGGTTTCCGTTTTTCGCCCGCGTTCGTGCGCAGCCCGGACCTGGTGCGGCGCGAGCGGTATTTCTTCGGCCTGTTCCGGGTGTTCGAGGCGATGCTGCTGGTCGGCATCAGTTTCAGTCCGCTCGCCGACCAGTTGGTCACCCTGGTTGCGCCCGAGGCGGCCAAGGTGGCGTCGATTTTGTTTCTGGTCGCGGCCGGCACACTGTTCGTGTGGGAGGTGCACTCGGCCGGTACGCGGGCGCTGCCGACCGGGGTCGGACTGGCGCTGGATGTGCTGGTCGGGGCGCTGGCCCTGCACGCCACCAGCGGGCTGGACGGGGGTATCGCTTCCCTGCTGTTGATCAATCTCGCCGCTGGCGGCGTGCTGCTCGGGCCGCAGCTCGCCTTTATGTTCGCGGCGATCGCGGTGTCCTTGCAGTATTTCGAGCGCTCGCTGTCGATGATGCAGGACGGCGAGGCCGAGCGCAGCCTCACCGAAGTCAGCCTGTTCGCGGTCGGTTATCTGGCAGTGACCGGCTTGAGCCAGTTGCTGCGCCAGGAGGTGCGGCTGCGCCAGCGCCTGGTCGAGCAGCGCGAATCCGATGTCGAGAGCTTAAGCCAGCTCAACGACCTGATCATCCGACGGATGAAATCCGGGGTGCTGGTGATCGAGGCCAGCGGCCGCATCCTGCGCATCAACGAGGCCGCCTGGAGTCTGCTTGGCAATCCCAGCCCGACACGCAAGGAGATCGCCGACATCTCGCCGGTGCTGTGGGAGCGCATCCAGCGCTGGCGCGCCAGCAGCCGGATCGAGTTCGAGCCGGTCGCGCTGGTCGAGAACGGTACCGAGGTGGTGCCGCGCTTCGTCGCGGTACCGCAGTCGGCGGCGCGTTCGCTGATCGTGTTCCTCGAAGACACCAGCCAGGTTACCCGCCAGGCCGAGCAACTGACGCTGAGTTCACTCGGCCGGCTGTCGGCCAGCATCGCCCATGAGGTGCGCAATCCGCTCGCCGCGATCAGTCATGCCGCGCAACTGCTGGCTGAATCGGAGCAGATGCCGCAGGCCGACCAGCGCCTGCTTGAGATCATCCGCGGCCAGTGCCTGCGCATGAATGCGATCGTCGAGAACATTCTGCAATTGTCGCGACGCGAGCGCTCCAAACCGGAATTGGTCAACCTGACGCGCTGGGTGGGCGAGTTCGTCGACGAGTTCCGCGGCGTGCAACCGCTCGGCGCCGACGAACTGCGTGCCAGCATGCCGGAGGCCGCGATCAACGTGGTATTCGACGCCGACCAGTTGCAGCAGGTCGCCTGGAATCTGACCAAGAATGCGCTGCGCTACGGGCGGATGCCGGACCAGCCGGCGCGGATATCGGTCACCGCCCGGCGCCTGCCGGATTCCGGCCAACCGGTACTGGAAGTGATCGATCGTGGCCCCGGCGTGCCGGAAAAGCTGCGCCCACATGTGTTCGATCCGTTTTTCACCACCAGCGAATTCGGCACCGGGCTCGGGCTGTATATCGCCCGGCAACTGTGCGAGGCCAACCAGGCGACGCTGGAACTGGTGCAACTGGCTGGCGGCGGCGCCTGCTTCCGTATCCAGTTTCACGGCCAGCCGGAGTCGGCCGGCGACAACGGCCAGCGCGCGTAGCGCTGGCGCGATGGCCGGCGATTTGGTAGAACGTCCGATCAACCCCAGGGCCGTTGCATGAGCCGACAGACCGCACTGATCATCGACGATGAGCCCGACATCCGCGAACTGCTGGTGTTGACGCTGACCCGCATGGGGCTATCGGTGGAGACCGCATCGACCGTGCGCGAGGCGCTCGACCGTTTGAGCGAACACGACTACGACCTGTGTTTCACCGACATGCGCCTGCCCGACGGCAGCGGCCAGGACATCGTGCTGCACATCGCGCGGGCGCATCCGCAACTGCCGGTGGCGATGATGACCGCGTTCGGCAATGTCGATGCGGCGGTGCAGGCGCTCAAGAACGGCGCCTTCGATTTCGTCTCCAAGCCGGTCGATCTGACCGTGTTGCGGCGCCTGGTTCAAACCGCCCTGCGCCTGGGCGAGGAGCGCAAGGCCGAAGTCTCGGTGTCGAACGAGCGCCTGCTCGGCAACTCCGCGGAGATGCAGGAAGTGCGCGCGACCGTGGCCAAGGTCGCGCGCAGCCAGGCGCCGGTGTTCATCTACGGCGAATCCGGCACCGGCAAGGAACTGGTCGCGCGCATGGTGCACGAGCTCGGGCCGCGCGCCGCCGGCCCGTTCGTGCCGGTCAACTGCGGGGCGATCCCGACCGAATTGATGGAGAGCGAGTTCTTCGGCCACCGCAAGGGCAGCTTCACCGGCGCCAGTGGCGACAAGGAAGGCCTGTTCCAGGCCGCCAGTGGCGGTACGCTGTTCCTGGATGAAGTCGCCGATCTGCCGATGCATATGCAGGTCAAGCTGCTGCGGGTGATCCAGGAAAAGGCGCTGCGACCGATCGGTTTCAACGGCGAGATTCCGATCGACGTGCGTATCCTGTCGGCCACCCACAAGGACCTGCAGCGGCTGGTCGAACAGGGCGAGTTTCGTCAGGACCTGTATTACCGGATCAATGTGATCGAGCTGCACGTGCCGCCACTGCGCGGCCGTGGCGAAGATATCGACCTGCTCGCCGATCGTTATCTGGACCGGATCGCGCCGGAGTGGGGCATCGAGCGCCCGCAGTTGACCGCTGCCGCTGCCACCGCGCTGCGTGCCTACAGCTTTCCGGGCAATGTACGCGAACTGGAAAACATCCTCGAACGCGCGGTCGCCCTATGCGAGCACAACCGCATCGAACCGGCCGACCTCAGGCTGCCGAACCGTAGCAGCGAAGCCGAGGCGCAGCGCCCGGCCGCGCCGGGAGTGGCCGCGCCGATGGCGGTGGCGAGCCCGGCCGCCGCCGCGGTCGCCAGTGGCGATCTCGGCAACTACATCGATAGCCTGGAGCGCGAAGCGATCATGAAAGCCCTACAGGAATCCCGCTTCAACAAGACCAAGGCCGCCGCCGCGCTCGGCATCACCTTCCGCGCGCTGCGTTACAAGCTGAAAAAGCTTGGCATAGAATAGGGCGGAAGGCGGGAGTGGGGAATCGGGAATTGTGGGAGCGACGGCACGTCGCGACTGCGGATCCGGGCGACAGTCGCGACGTGCCGTCGCTCCCACACTTTCTGCTCCCACACCTCCCAACTCCCAACTCCCGACCCCCGACCCCCGCAATGAAACATTGGCGCAAACTCAATCGATTCCAGGCATCGGCACTGCACCTGATTGGAAGTGCCCTGATCGCCCTGGTGGTGTTTCTGCTGTTCCAGTTCGTTTGGTATCCGGACGGTATGTTCAACGTCGCCTCGGCCGGCAAGCTGCTGTTGCTGGTGGCCGGGGTCGATGTGGTGATCGGGCCGCTGCTGACGCTCGCGGTGTTCAACCCAAAGAAGCGCCTGCTGCCCCTCGACCTGGCAGTGATCGCGTTGCTGCAAGTGGCCGCGCTCGGCTATGGCGTGTACATCATGCTGCAATCGCGGCCGGTGTTCCTGGTCGCCGTGGTCGACCGCTTCGAATTGGTCATGGCGAACGAGATCGAGGCCGAGGATCTGGATGCGGCCAAGGACACGCCCTATGCGCGGTTGTCCTGGAGCGGGCCGCTGCTGGTCGGCGCGAAGGCGCCCGAGGATCGCCAACAGCGCACCAAGTTGTTGTTCGACAGTGTTTCCGGTGGCGCCGATCTGGACCGCCGGCCGGCCCTGTATGTCGAATATGCCCAGGTCAGCGCCGATCTGATGGCGCGTGCGCGGCCGCTGGCGGACTGGGTCGGCCATACCCACCCCGGGGTGATGGCGGCGCGCGACTGGGTATTGCACCACGAGCGCAGGCTGGATCAAGTGCTGGTGCTGCCGCTCAAGGCGCGCTTCGCCTTCGCCGCGGTCCTGCTCGATCAGGCCAATGGCCAGCCGCTCTACACCTTCGACTTCGATCCGTTCGAGGTGTTGCCGGCCACGCCACGCAAAAAACCCGAGCCCGAGCCAGTTCCTGATGAGGGTGAAGCACCGAAGTCTTAACTAACGGGAACCTCTTGAAACCGTAGCGAGCGGCTCGAGTGCAAGGCGCACGGCGCGCAGGAACCGCAGTGTACATACGGGTACATGAGGATTCCGAGCGCCGCGCAACGCAGTAATCGGGTCGCGCAGTAGGTTTCAAGAGGTTCCCTAGCGTCGAGGCGACCGGCTTCGCGCGGCTCTATGTACGAGGCCCGGTCGAGCGCCGGGCTGGAACCTGGGCATCGACATAAGCGTCGATCAGGCGACGAATCATGCGTTGGTACTGGGTACGGTGCTTGCTGGCCTCGGACTTGAAGAACTCGATACTCTTTTTGCTCAGCGCCAAGGTTACCTTGACCCCCTCTTCACGAAACGCCAATTCGGCTGGCGAAGGGAGGAAGTCGGGGACCACTTGGACCTTGCCCATGGGTTCATCGCTGTATTTGATTTTCGGTTTCATAGATGGTCTTCCCTCTGCGCCAATAGCCGGCGCCGATGATTCGAATAACCGCAGCGCGGTAGGTGAACCGCACCGTAAGCACGCCACCTTCGACTTCGCCGAAACAATAGAACCGCTGTTCGGTTTGGCTGTGAGCGACATCGTTGGCAATCACGCGTCGTGCGTCCGCAAAAGCGTATTGGGCACGAGCGAAGGACACCCCGTGCTTCCGCTGGTTTTCGGCGTCTTTGTCCGGATCCCATTCGAAGCGAGTGCGCGCCATGGTCGAAGCCTAACACCCAGCAATACAATAAGCCATACGAAACTATGGGCTACGGGCTGAGCCTGGTTTACCGTTGCGCTCGGGCTTGAGAATGTCGGGTCCACGCCTGCGGCGCTTGACCCGACCTACGGATTGATCCGGTCTGCTCACTGATGCACAACCTCGGCGCGCATGCGCGCAAGTCGGGCCAGCAGGAGGTTCTGCGCGCCGATGCGAATGCCGGCGCGGGTCATGGCGCGGCGCGCGTCCTCGACGAAATAGTTGAACTGCGCTTCCGACAGATCCATGCCGGAATGCGCCTCGGCCATGGCGAGCCCGGTGTACTCGCAGCCACCGCCAGCGAGTTCGCAGAGCTGCTCGGTCAGCCGGGCCTTGAACTCGGCATCGTCGGTGTCGGCAAACAGATGGCGGATGCGCGGATCGCCGTGCAGTTCGGCGACCACCGCATCGACCAGGGCGGCGAGCCCGGCGTTGCCGCCGAGATCGACGTACAGGCGGTCGGCGCGATGGTTGCCGGTGCAGGCCGAGCCGATCACCAGCGCGGCGAGCAGGGCGGGTCGGAGCAGGCGCATGGTCAGGGGTCCAGACTGAGCGAAAGGAACCAGCCACGCTGCCCGCTGCGGCCGGCCAGGCTGCCGAAATCGGTATAGGCCAGCACCAGGCTGGCGTGGCGGTTCGGGAACCAGGCCAGGAAAGCATCGGCCCAGTCGCTGGCCGCGACGCCGTCGAGATTGGCCGGCTGCTGCCGATACTCCACTCCGAGTGCCCATTGCGGATTGAAAAACAGCGCCGCCGATGCCTCGCCCAGCAGTCGGTAATCGGCGTGTCGACCGCCGCCGAAACCAAGCAAGCCGGTGGCATTGGCGCGGCTTGCGCGCAGCCCGGCATTGACCAGGAAGTTGCGCTGCCAAGGCCCGTCCAGGAACAAGCGGGTGGCATGGGCGTACAGATCGACGCCATCGCGGTCGCGGGCGCCGAGTGCTTGGGCCAGGCCGAAATCCTCGACCCGCTGGTATTGCGCGCCCAGGCTGAACTGCGGCAGCCGGCCATAGATCAGGTCGCCGGCCAGGCGGACCTTGGCGCCCAGGATGTTCTGGTCGATATGCTGGGGCAGGCCGGCGGGCAGGTCGAAGTCGATGCCGAAGCGCTGTCGGGTCAGCGAAAGCTCCACGCGGTTGTCGAACGAGGCGGCGAAGCTGATCGTGGCCAGATCGAAATCCGTCAGCGTCAACGTGGAACCGCCGAGCAGCCAGTCGCTGCCGGGATCGGTGCTCAACCCGGCCAATACCGCCATCGGCACGATGCCACCACCGGCCACACCCTGGAAAGTCAGCGCGCCGCCGGTCGCCGGCAGCCGGCCGTGCTCGGCCGCCTGCGCGCCGCTCGCGGTCATAATGGCCAGCAGGTACAGGCCGATGGCCGCTGGGCTGAAATTGCCGTGGGTCGGATGGCGCATGGTTGGGTCGGACGAGCAAGGGAGCGATGCATGCAAATCTATCTGGTTGGGGGTGCAGTGCGCGACCGTCTGCTCGGTCTGCCGGTGCGCGACCGTGATTTCGTGGTCGTCGGCGCCACCCCGACCGCGATGTTGGCGCAGGGCTTTCGCCCGGTCGGCAAGGATTTTCCGGTATTCCTGCACCCGCACAGCAACGAGGAATATGCACTGGCGCGGGCCGAACGCAAGACTGGTCCGGGCTACCACGGCTTCGCATTCGACACCGGCGCCGGGGTCAGCCTGGAAGCCGACCTGGCGCGCCGCGACCTGAGCATCAATGCCATCGCCGAGGCCGAGGACGGCCAACTGGTCGATCCGCACGGCGGGCTGCGCGACCTGGAACAACGCTGGCTGCGCCACGTTTCGCCGGCCTTCGTCGAAGACCCGGTGCGGGTGCTGCGCGTTGCCCGCTTCGCCGCGCGCTTCGCGCCACTCGGCTTTCGCATTGCGCCCGAGACCCTGGCCTTGATGCGCGCGATGGCCGCGGCCGGCGAACTCCAGCACCTGGTCGCCGAACGGGTCTGGGCCGAAACCCAAAAGGCGCTGACCGAGCCCAGGCCGGGCGCGTTCCTGCGCGGCCTGCGCGATGGCGGCGCACTGGCCGCGGTGTTTCCCGAGATCGACCGGCTCTATGGCGTGCCGCAGCGGATCGAATACCACCCCGAGTACGACAGCGGCGTCCACCTGGAACTGGCGCTCGACGCTGCGGCGCGGATCGCACCGGGCGACGACCGGGTCGGCTTCGCGGTATTCGGGCACGACCTCGGCAAGGCCCTGACCGCGCCCGCCGACTGGCCGCGCCATATCGGCCACGAGGCCGTCGGGGTGCCGGTGCTCGCCGCCCTGTGTCAGCGCTTGCGCGTGCCACGCGAGCATGTCGAACTGGCCGTACACGCCTGCCGAGAGCATCTGAATCTGCATCGCCTGGACGAACTGCGCCCGCAAACGGTGCTGGCCCTGCTCGAACGCATCGACGCCTTCCGCCGTCCGGAGCGGGTGGCGCCGTTGCTTGCCGCCTGCGCCGCCGACAAGTTCGGCCGCGCCGCGCAGCCCGCCGACCAGGACTATCCCCCGGCGCAGCGCCTGCCGCAGCTGCTCGCTGCCGCCCAAGCGGTGCGCGCCGAAACCTTCCTCGCCCAGGGCCTCTCCGGACCCGCGATCGGCGTCGCCATGCAACGCGCCAGGATCGCGGCGATCGCGGCAGCCAAAGCGGCCGAATGAACCAGCGCGCTGTTGTGGGAGCGACGGCACGTCGCGACTGTCAAACCCGGCGACAGTGCCTTTGTGGGAGCGACGGCACGTCGCGACTGCCAAACCTGGCGACAGTGCCTTTGTGGGAGCGACGGAACGTCGCGACTGCCAAACCTGGCGACAGTGCCTTTGTGGGAGCGACGGCACGTCGCGACTGTCGAACCCGGCGACAGTCGCGACGTTCCGTCGCTCCCACAATTCCCACAATTCCCACAATTCCCCTTCCCACATCCGCACAATCGCAGCAGGTTGCATTGCCGGGCGCTGCTCGGCAGACTGGGGCGCTTATTTCGACGTGCCGGATGCGATGAAGTATTCGCTGGTGTTGATCCTGATGTTATCGGCGCTGTGGTGGATTCTGTCCGGCCACGGCGAGCCGCTGCTGCTGGCGCTTGGTGCGCTGTCGGTGGGTCTGTGCCTGTGGCTGGCGCTGCGTATGCGCGCGATTGACGACGACGGCCACCCGCTGCACCCGAGTTGGCGGCTGCTGGTGTTCTGGGGGTTTTTGTGCCGTGAGATTCTGCTTTCCAATCTGCAGGTGCTGCGGGTGATCCTGTCGCCGAGCATGCCGCTGGCGCCGCGGCTGCTCAGGGTGCGCGCGCGGCAGACCAGCACACTCGGCCGGGTGACCCTGGCCAATGCCATCACTCTGACCCCGGGCACGGTGACACTCGGCATCGAGGGCGATGAGCTGATCGTACATGCGCTGACCGCGGCCTCGGCGGCCGGGGTGATCGCGGGCGATCTGGACCGCGCGTTGCCGGTCGATATCGAGGTGCTGCGATGATGCTGGCGACAGTGGCACTGGCGATCCTGGTCACGGTCAGCCTGGCGCTGGTGCGGGTGCTGCGCGGGCCGAGCGTGTACGACCGGATACTGGCGGTGAACATGATCGGCACCAAGGTGGTGTTGCTGATCGCGGTGCTGGCCGCGATCGCCGGGCGCGGCGATTATCTGGATCTGTCCCTGCTCTATGCCCTGATCAATTTCATCGGCATGGTGGCGGTGCTGCGCTATCACGAAAGCAGCGCCGATCCCGGCGCGGAGCCGAACTGATGGATATGCTCGAGACGATCTCGGCGGTGCTGCTCGGCGCTGGCGCCCTGCTCGGCCTGGTCGGCGGGATCGGGCTTTTGCGCTTTCCGGATTTCTACACGCGCCTGCACGCGGCCAGCATCACCGATACCCTGTGCGCGGCGCTGTTGCTGTCTGGGCTCGCCGTGCAGTTCGGGGCGACCCTGTCCAGCGCCAAGTTGGGGCTGATCTTTGTGTTTCTGCTGTTCACCAGTCCGACCGCCGCGCATGCCCTGGGCAAGTCGGCGCTGCGCTCCGGCCTGATGCCCTGGGGGGTGGACAGCGCGGACCTGGCACGGGTCCTGGGCGAACCCCTCTCCGGCGGCGCAGCGCCGCAAGCGCCCGGCGCTTCGCCGGCCGCAGCATCGGGCGCCGACCCCGAGCCTGATCGGGTGGCATCGCCATGAGCGAGATCGCGATCGATGTGTTGTTGCTGGCCGGCCTGTTGCTGACCGCGGTCGCGGTGGCGCGCAGCCGCGATCTGTTCACCGCGGTGATGCTGTCCGGGCTGTTCAGTGTGCTGTCGGCCTCGGCCTTCCTGCAGATGGACGCGGCCGACGTCGCCTTTACCGAAGCTGCGGTCGGCGCCGGCGTATCTACCCTGTTGATGCTGGCCGCGCTGCGCCTGCTCGGCCGCTACGAACGCGCCCCGCGCAAGCCGCAGTGGCTGGCCCTGCTGATCGTGCTGGCGACCGGTGCCACCCTGGTTTACGGCACCCAGGATCTGCCGCCGTTCGGCGCATCCGGCAATCCGATCCACCGACACGTTGCCGATCGCTATCTGGAAAAGTCCGGCGAGGAAATCGGCATCCCCAATGTGGTCACTTCGGTGCTGGCCAGCTACCGCGGCTACGACACCCTGGGCGAGACCGTGGTGGTGTTCACCGCGGCGCTGGCGGTATTGCTGCTGCTCGGTGGTGGGCGCCGTCAATCCGCGGACGATGGCGCGGAAGCAACGACCGAGAGCGGTGATGGGGGCAACGTCTGGCGCGATCATCCGATCCTGCGCGTGGTCGCGCGCTTCCTGATTCCGCTGATCGTGCTGTTCGCCCTGTACGTGCAGTTCCACGGTGAATACGGCCCCGGTGGTGGCTTTCAGGCCGGGGTGATCCTTGCCGCCGGCATGCTTTTGCATCTGCTGGTGTTCGGCCTGGCGCCGACCCTGCGCATCCTGTCGCAGCGGCTGCTGTGGGCGATTGCGTCGCTAGGCGTGCTGGTTTTTGGCGGTACGGGTGTTGCGTCGCTGTTGCTCGGCGGCAATTATCTGGATTACTCGGTGCTGGCGACCAAAGCGCAGGCTGGCCAGCACCTGGGTATCGTTCTGATTGAGCTCGGCGTGATGCTGACCGTGTCGGCCGCGCTGATCCTGATCCTGTTGGCCTTTCATCAGCGCCGGGCAATGGCGTCGGCGGGGGAGCCATGAGCCTGCTCGCCCACTACAACTACTGGATCGTGATCGCGCTGATGATGGTCGGCCTGTATGTGATGATCTCGCGCGGCAACCTGGTCAAAAAGTTGATCGGCACCGGATTGTTCCAGACTTCGGTGTTCTACCTGTACATCAGCCTGGGTTATGTCGAGGACGCCCAGGTGCCGATCCTGACCGAGGGCGTCAGCCGCTATTCCAATCCGCTGCCGCATGTGCTGATCCTGACCGCGATCGTGGTCGGCGTCGCCACCACCGCGCTCGGATTGGCCCTGGTGGTGCGCATCCGCGAGGCCTATGGCAGCCTCGACGAAGACCAGTTGCATCAGCTGGACGACGATTTCTGATGGCAGCGTCGTTGCCCATCCTGGTGGTGATCGTTCCCCTGCTGGCGGCGCCGCTGGTCGGCCTGCTGCCGCCTGGGCGCTGGCCGTGGCGGCTCGCCACCCTGGTTGCGTGGACGCTGTTCGTGCTCGCGGCACGGTTGTTTGTGCAGGTGCTGCATCATGGCGTGATCGATTATGCGATCGGCGGCTGGGCGCCACCGTGGGGGATCGCCTACCGCATCGATGCGCTGAATGCCCTGGTGCTGCTGCTGGTCAGCGGCATCACCGCCCTGGTGCTGCCGTTCGCACGCCTCAGCGTCGAACAGGAGATTCCCCGCGATCGCGGTCCGCTGTTCTATGCCGCGCTGCTGCTGCTGGTCGCCGGTCTGCTCGGCATCACCGCGACCGGCGACGCCTTCAACGCCTTCGTGTTCCTGGAGATTTCCGCGCTGTCCAGTTACGCGCTGATCGCCATGGGCCGCGACCGCCGCGCGCTGACCGCGGCGTTTCGTTACCTGATTATGGGCACGCTCGGCGCGACCTTCTATCTGATCGGTATCGGCCTGCTGTACGCGCTGACCGGCACGCTCAATATGCAGGATCTGGCGCGACTGCTGCCCGCCATTGCCGATACCCGTACCGCGCACACCGCGGTCGCGTTCGTGGTGGTCGGCCTGAGTCTGAAGCTGGCGCTGTTTCCGTTGCACCTGTGGTTGCCGAATGCCTACAGTTACGCGCCGAGCGCGGTCAGCGCGCTGCTCGCCGCGACCGCGACCAAGGTGATGGTCTATCTGCTGGCGCGCTTCGTGTTCGGCGTGGTTGGGGTCGAGTTTTCGTTTGGCCAGTTGCAGCTCAACCAGATTCTGCTGGTGCTCGCGGTGATCGCGATCCTGTCGGCTTCGCTGGTGGCGATCGACCAGTCCGATCTGAAGCGGTTGCTGGCTTATTCCAGCGTGGCCCAGCTCGGCTACATGGTCCTCGGCATGGCGCTCGGCTCGGTCGATGGCCTGGCCGCCAGTTTCCTGCACCTGTTCAACCACGCGCTGATGAAGGGCGCGCTGTTCATGGCCGCGGGCGCGATCGCCTGGCGAATCGGTAGCACCCGCATCGCCGACCTGTCCGGCATCGGCCGGCGCATGCCCTGGACCATGGCGGCATTCCTGATCGCCGGTCTGAGCCTGGTCGGCATGCCGCTCACGGTCGGTTTCGTCAGCAAGTGGGTGCTGCTGCAAGCGGTAGTGGAACGCGGCTGGTGGCCATTGCTGGCGGTGGTTCTGGTCGGTTCGCTGCTGGCCATGGTCTATCTGTGGCGGGTGGTCGAGGTGGCCTGGTTCAAGCCGAACGAAAGCGGCTTGCGCGAAGAAGCGCCGCTGTCGATGCTGTTGCCGATCTGGGCGCTGGTGCTGGCCAATCTGTATTTCGGCATCGATACCCGGCTCAGTTTCGGCAGCGCCGAACGCGCCGCCGCCCTGTTGTTCGGAGCGACGCCGTGAACTCCGACAGCCTGCTGCTGGCCACGCTGGCGATCCCGCTCGTCACCGCGGGCGGGATTCTGCTGGCGCAGCGCTCGCCCAATCTGCGCGAAGCGATCACCCTGGTCGGCGCGGCCGGTTTGTTTGCCGCGGTGTGCGTGCTGGCCGGAGTCTTTGCTGCCGGCGCCAGCGCGACGCTGGTGTTGTGGCAGATCCTGCCGGGGCTGGCACTGGCATTCGATGTGGAAGCGCTTGGGGCGATGTTCGCCCTGTTGGCCAGCGGTCTGTGGTTGTTCACCTCGGTCTATTCGATCGGCTATCTGCGCGCCAAGAAAGAGGAACACCAGACCCGTTTCTATCTGTTCTTCGCGATCGCCCTGTTCGCCACCATGGGTATCGCCCTGGCCGGCAACCTGCTCACCCTATTCGTGTTCTACGAGCTTTTGACGCTTTGCACCTACCCGCTGGTCACACATATCGGCAATCGCGCCGCGGTCGAAGGCGGGCGTACCTATCTGTCGGTGCTGTTGTTCACCTCGATTGGCTTGCTGCTGCCGGCGATCCTGCTCACCTGGGCCTGGGCCGGCACGCTGGATTTCACCCCGGGGGGTATCCTTGCCGGGCAGGTCTCGACCGGCCAGGCCGGGCTGTTGCTGGCGCTGTTCGTGTTCGGTGTCGGCAAGGCGGCGATCATGCCGATGCACCGCTGGTTACCGGCGGCGATGGTCGCGCCCTCGCCGGTGTCGGCCCTGCTGCACGCGGTCGCGGTGGTCAAGGCCGGCGTATTCACCCTGATGAAAGTGGCGCTGTACGTGTTCGGTACCGGGTTTCTGGCGCAAGTGCCGGTCGAACGCTATCTGCTCTGGCTGGCCGGGTTCACCGTGATCGCCGCTTCGGTGATCGCGCTGCGCCAGGATAATCTCAAGCGCCTCTTGGCCTATTCGACGATCGGGCAACTGGCGACCATCGTGCTCGCCACCCTGACCTTGAGCCCGCTCGCCGAAGTCGGCGCCGGATTGCACCTGGTCGCGCACGCGCTGGGCAAGATCACCCTGTTCTTCGCCGCCGGAGCGATCTATGTGGCGGCCGGCAAGACCCAGGTCTCCGAGTTCGATGGCATCGGTCGGCGCATGCCCTGGACCGCGGCGGCGTTCGCGGTCGGCGCGCTGACCATGATCGGCCTGCCACCGGCCGGCGGTTTCATCTCCAAGTGGACCATCGTCGCCGGTGCCGTGCAGGGCGATCAGTGGTTCGTGCTGGCGGTGCTGTTCGGTTCGACCGCGCTCAATGCCGGCTATTTCCTGCCGATCATCCATCGCGCCTTTTTCAGAGCCGAGACGGTCGCGCCGCGACGTGAACATGGCGAGGCGCCGGGCCCGATGGTGTTGGCCCTGGTCGGTACCGCGGCGCTCAGTGTGCTGCTGTTTTTCTGGCATGCGCCGCTGGTCGCATGGCAGCCGGCGTCGATCGGAGCCGGGCCATGAAACGCGTGCATTGGTTATACCGGGTCGGCAACATCCGCCGATTGCAGATCGCCGGCGGCGCGCTGCTGCTGGTGAGCGTGCTGGCCCAGTTCGGGATCGCGATCGAAGCGCACTTCGGTGTGGACGGCTGGTTCGGCTTCTACGCGGCGTTCGGACTGGTCGCTTGTGCGGCCATGGTCGGGGTGGCCAAATTGCTCGGCCTGCTGGTCAAACGCCACGAAGATTATTACCTGGACGAAGACCCAGCCGACGCCGCAGCGCCGACGCCGGGCGAGGAGCGGGGCGATGCTTGAGTTCGTCCTGCCGCCGGCCCTGGTGCTGTTCCTGGGTGCCCTGCTGGTCGCCGTGGTGCGCCCGGCCGCGCGCGCGCCGATCGTACTCGCGACCCCGCTGCTCGCGCTGTGGGCGGTGTGGCAGTTGGGCGATGGCGTGCATCTGCAAACCGAATTCCTCGGATACCGGATCGATCTGGTCGAGGCCGACCGGCTACGCCGCCTGTTTGCCACCATTTTCAGCCTGATGGCCTTTGCCGGCGGCCTGTTCGGCCTGCGTCAGGCGCGAACCCACGAGTTGGCCGCCGCCTTCGCCTATGCCGGTGGCGCGCTCGGCGTGTGTTTTGCCGGCGATCTGATCAGCCTGTTCCTGTTCTGGGAAATGATGGCGGTGTTTTCCACCGTGCTGGTCTGGAGCGGCGGCAGCGAGGCCGCGCGACGTGCCGGCATCCGCTACGCCATCCTGCACGTGTTGGGCGGGGTGCTGCTGATGTTCGGCATCGTCGCGCAGCTGGTGTCGGGTGGCAGTGTCGAGATCGTGCCGCTGCCGCTCGATCAGCCCGGCCACTGGCTGATCCTGGTCGGCGTGTTGCTCAACGCCGCCGCGCCGCCGCTGTCGGCCTGGATCGCCGATGCCTATCCGGAGGCCAGTCCCAGCGGTTCGGTATTCCTCTCGGCATTCACCACCAAGGCCGCGGTGCTGGTGTTGATCCTGCTGTTCCCGGGTGCGCCGCTGTTGATCCCGGTCGGCCTGTTCATGATCTTCTACGGGATCATCTACGCCCTGCTCGAAAACGATATGCGCCGGGTGCTGGCCTATTCGATCGTCAACCAGGTCGGCTTCATGCTGGTCGGCATCGGCATCGGCAGCGAGCTCGCCATCAATGGCGCCGCCGCGCACGCCTTCGTACACATTCTCTACAAGGGGCTGTTGTTCATGAGTGCCGGCGCGGTGCTGGCGGCGACCGGCAAGCGCAGGCTGAGCGAACTCGGCGGCCTGGTCCAGAGCATGCCGGTGACCGCGATCTGCGGCATCGTCGGCGCGCTGTCGATTTCGGCGTTCCCGCTGACTTCGGGCTTTATCGCCAAGTCGATGATCAGTGCCGGCGCCGCGGAACAGCACCTGGTCTGGGTCTGGTATCTGCTCACCGCGGCCTCGGCCGGGGTGTTCCTGCACGCCGGCATCAAGTTTCCCTGGTTCGTGTTCTTCCAGAAGGATTCCGGACTGCGCCCGACGGATCCGCCCTGGAATATGCAGGCGGCGATGATCCTGCTCTCGATCGCCTGCATCGCCATCGGCTGTGCCCCGGCCTGGCTGTACGCGCTGCTGCCGTACCCGGTCGAGTATCTGCCGTACACCGCCGCGCACGTGCTCGCGCAAAGCCAGTTGCTGCTGTTCGCCGGGCTGGCATTCTTCCTGATGCTGCCGATGATGCGGCGTACCCTGACCATCAGCCTGGATGTCGATTGGCTGTACCGGCGTCTGCTGCCGGCCAGCGCGACCTGGTTGTTCGCGCGCTGGGACCAACTGCAATCCCTGCTGCGCAGCGGCACCACCCGCTACCTCGAACGCCCGCTGCGGAAACTGTATTCCTATCACCAGGCCGGCGGCCTCCTGGCCCGCACCTGGCCCACCGGCTCGATGGCACTGTGGGTAGTGAGCCTGCTGGTGCTGATGGTCTGGTTCGGGCGTGGTTGAGGGGCGGGAGTGGGGAGTCGTGAGTCGGGATGCGCGAGTGGGGAGAGAGGCGTCGCCCCGGCGAAGGCCGGGGTCCAGTGCTGGGCGAATCCGCCATGAACGGAACTGGGCCCCGGCTTCCGCCGGGGCGACGGCATGTCTCCCGCCTCAATCGCGCTGACGCAGATTCACGTCGCCGCTGAAGGTGTCGAGTTTGATGCGGGCGTCGCCGCTGCCGAGTTGGCCGTGCATTTCGGAGCCGGGGCCGTCATGGTCTTCGACCTTGAGCGGGAAGTCGCTGCGCAGGCGGCCGCTGAAGGTTTCCGCGTCGACGCGGGCGCTGGTGTCGGCGGGTAATTCGATGTCGATGTCGCCGCTGACGCTTTCGGCGCTGAGCCGGGCCGCGCCGAGCAGGCTGGCGCTGAGGCGCAGGTCGCCGGAGACCGAGCCGAAGTCCAGTTCGACCAGGTCGGTGGCATTGACCACCGCGTCGCCGGATACGGTGTCGAGCGAAAGTTCGCCGCGGAGGCCGCTCAGGTTCAGATCGCCGCTGACCGATTCGATCTCGCTGCGCGCGGACTTGCCGGTGAAACTCACGTCGCCGCTGACCGACGACAGGGACAGGCGCGCACTGTCGGCTTGGAGGTTGATATCGCCGCTGACCGATTCCGCCTCCAGGCTGTCGCTGCCGGCAATGCCGCGCACGTTGGTATCGGCGCTGACCGCGCTGATCTCCAGGGCGGCCGTTCGCGGCACCCGCACTTCGAGCAGGCTGTCTTCGCTCGGGCCGCTGCCGCCCCAATTGAACCAGCCGCCGCCGCTGCCGCTGCGCTCGGCCTTGATCCGCACCCGGCCGGCGGAACCGTCGAAGGTGAGTTTGGTATCGGCGCCAAGCGTGCCGCTGAGCGACACCCTGTCGTCGTCGCCGACCGTGACCGAAATCGCGCCGCGGACGTTGCTGATCTCCACCGTGCCGCGTGGATCCAATGGGCGACTCTCGGGTTTGATCGCTTCGGATGCCAGGGCCGCCGGGGCGAGGGTACACAACAGCAGGCTGATCGACAGGGTTGCGTGGCGCGGAGCTGTGTTCATGGTCTTGGCCTGTTCAAGGGTTTGGTCATACGTCAAAACGGCTGCGGTAGAGCCGCAGCCGGGTCTGTTCGAGCCGGCGTAGCCGTTCCAGCAGGAAGGAGCGGTCGGGGCTGCGCTGGATCGCCTGTTCGATCTGGTCGGCTTGGCGTTCGAGTTCGGTGAGGGTGGCGCGCAGGGCTGCGGTCTGCGGTTCGAGCCGGGCGCGCCCGCCGCCGCTCGCCACGGCGGCGTCGAACTGGACGCGCAGTGCGGCCGCCTCGCGCGCCGTCCAGGATTGGCTTGGGCCGGCGGTCGCGAGCGTCGCTGGCTGCCAGTCGATGCGCTGGTGCAGGGTCTGCCAGCCAGCGACGAAGCCGAGACCAAACACGCTGGCGGCAATCGCCAGCGGTAGCCAGCCGCCGCGCGCGTTTCGCGTTGGCGCCGCGGTCTGCAGGCGCGCGGCGATGCCGGGCCACAGGTCACGGGCGGGTTCGATCGAGCGCGGCAGGGCGTGCAGGGCACGTTGGTAGTCGAGTTGATTCATGAGTTCACTCCCAGCCAGTGCTTGAGCAGGTTTCGCGCACGATGCAATTGCGCCTTCGAGGTGCCAACCGCCATGCCGAGCTGCTGCCCGATTTCATCGTGCTGCCAGCCTTCCAGATCGTGCAGCAGCCAGACCGCGCGCGCGCGTGGCGGCAGGCGCGGAATCAGCGATTCCAGATCGACATGCAGTTCCGGCGACAGCGCGATCGGCATGGACTGTTCGGCCAGCATGGCGTCGCCATCGGGCGCGGCCAGCGGGCGGCTGCGGTCCTGGCGCAGGGCCATCAAGGCCAGATTGATCGCCAGCCGGTGCAGCCAGGTCGCAAAACGGCTTTCGCCGCGGAAGTCGCCGAGTTTCTGCCAGACCAGAACGAAGGCTTCCTGGGTCAGGTCCTCGGCACGGCCGCGGTCCCCGCCGAGCAGACGCAGGATCACCGCGTGTACCCGACCGGCATGGCGCCGGTACAGGGACTCGAACGCGACGCGGTCCCCGGCCCGCGCCGCCAGCACCAGTCCATGGTCGGCATCGACCGGGGGCGCCGCCACCGGCGGCGGGCGAAAGTCGGCATCGAACGTGGTCATGGTCAGCATCATGCGCCATTCGATGCCGATTGGTGAGTCAGGGTTTAGATCGGGGAGCGGGGAGCGGGAAAGCGGGGAGCGGGAAAGCGGGCAATAGGTTGTGCTGAGCGCAGCGGTGTTTAACGGCGGAGCCGGTCAGCGCAACGATCCGGAGCGGGCAATAGGTTGTGCTGAGCGCAGCGGTGTTTCACGGCGGAGCCGGTCAGCGCAACGACCCGGAGCCGGAAATAGGTTGTGCCGGGCGCAGCGGTGTTTAACGGCCGAGCCGGTCAGCGCAACGGCTCGGCGCCAGAAGGCGGGAAAACCGAATAGGCCCGAAGTCAAGACGTGGTTCAGCGGCCCGGCAGCCCAAAGGCGTTCGGACTTCGCCGCTCAGCGCCCACGCCCAACGCGAGCCGCTGTGTTTAACGCTGCAAACGCGCCGACAGTTGATCGATCGCCGCCTTGCTCTGGCGGGTGTCGATGCCGAAGCGCTGCTTCACTTCGGCCGCGCTCAGCCCGGCCGGCAATTGCCCGCCATTGGCATCGAGCAGCGCCTGAAACTGGGAGCGACTGGGCCGGCTGGCCGGGGCCGCCGCCTTGGCGTCCGGTGTGAGCGCATTCGGGCCGACCCCGGTATCGACGAAGGCGCGGCTGGCCGAGCGGAAGCCGCGCACCGGGTAGAACGGTCCATTCGGATTGAAGCCGTTCTGCCCGACGTAGATCTGCAGCACGCCGTCGAACTGGTTCAGCCCGGCCGACACGGTATAGCTGAAGAACACGTCCTGGTTGGCGTTAGCGCCGGCCGAATCGGTGACCACAAAAACATGTTCGTTGGTCGCCGGGCTGTAGAAGCCGGCGGCCGGGTGCAGGCGGCTCAGTGGCTGCGGGCAGAATCCATCCAGCGAACTGATCGGCCGGCAACCGTCGTAGAAAATCGGTGGCGCGGCACTGGCGTCCAGCGAATCGAAAATCAGCACATCGCCGATATACGGAAACGCCTCCGAGCCGGGGCGGCTGAACAGGTCGGCGACCAGGGTCCACTCGCCGCGCATACGCTGCGCCTGGTGGATGAAATTGGCGCGCCCATGGACCAGCTCGAACATATCGGTGCGTTCCAGTTGCTGGGTTCCCCCGGCCCAGACGATGGTCGCCTTGGTCTCGTCGTTCTGGTCGAAGAAGATGCTGACATTGCCGTTCGGCACCGCAAGCAGGCTGCGCAGCGGATCGCGCCACGGGCCGCCGAGCGGCTGGCCATCTTCGGAAAAGATCAGTTGCCCATGGAAGGTGTGGTCGTCGCTCATCGTGTCGAACGCGGTGTACCAGATCGGGTCGCCGTTGAAGTCATAGACGTAGGTGGCCATGAACAGCCAGTTGTCGGTGATATCGATGGCGATCCCGCTGCCCGGTTGATTCTTCACCCACCAGAAACCCGATTCCGGGGTGATCGCCGAAGCCGATTGCACGGCGAACAGGGCGAGCAAGGCGAGGACACTGTGGCGGGCGCGCTGGAACAGGGTGGACATGGACATATCCTCGGTTGAAGGGTGGCGAACGAACCAGTCCACATTGACCGCCGAGCGCTGAATCCGTTGTTAACCGACGGCCGGCCGAGGAAAAGAGGATGAATCGTGGCGTTCGTCGCGGCGCCGGAAGTAGGGTGGATAAGCGCAGCGCATCCACCATCGATCCGACCGCCGCCGCAGCAAAAGAATGGCGATTGCGATTATCGGCCTTACAATCGCTGCCCAGCAGCCATCCTGCCACCATGTCCCTGATCGATATCGGCGCCAACCTGACCCACGAAAGTTTTGCCCACGACCTCGATGCCGTGCTGGCGCGCGCCCGCGCCGCCGGGGTCGAACAGATCGTTGTGACCGGGGCCAGCGCAGAAGGCAGCCGCGCCGCGCTGGCATTGGCCCGCGCCCACCCCGGCCGGCTGTTCGCGACCGCCGGCCTGCACCCGCACCACGCCAGCGCCTTCGACGCCGAGACCGAGGCGCTGTTTCGCGAATTGCTCGGCGACCCGTTGGTTTGCGCGGTCGGCGAAACCGGGCTCGACTACTTCCGCGACCTGTCGCCGCGCAGCGCGCAACTGTTCGCCTTCGAACAGCATCTGGCGCTGGCGATCGACTGCGGCAAGCCGCTGTTTCTGCACCAGCGCGATGCCCACGACGACTTCCTCGCCTGCCTGAAAACCGCCCGCGACCAGGTCGGTCCGGTGGTGGTGCACTGCTTCACCGACGAGCGCCGCGCCCTGTTCGACTATCTGGATCTCGACTGCCACATCGGCATCACCGGCTGGATCTGCGACGAACGCCGCGGCCAGCACCTGCGCGAACTGGTCCGGCAGATCCCCGCCGAACGCCTGCTGAGCGAAACCGACGCACCCTACCTGCTGCCGCGCGACCTGCGCCCCAAACCCGCCCAGCACCGCAACGAACCCGCCCACCTGGCGCATATCGCCGCGGCCATCGCCGCCTGCCGCGGCGAGACCCCGGCCGAACTCGCCGCACAAACCACAGCCAATGCCCGCGCGTTCTTTCGCCTGCCGACCTAGCCGACCGATCCGGCGCTCAGGTGTTGCACCGCGGATCAAGATCGTGAAGTGATCGCAGCGAAGGGGTCTATCACCAGCCACGAATCAGGGATACAAGGGCAAGCGAACTGATGGATGTCCGCGTCGGTTTTCGCTCAAGCGCCTATTGCCGGCGTCATCTCTGATGACTCGGGACCCGCAAGATTTCGATCCTTGGAACGTCGCTCGTACGCCCGTAGTTCAGACCGCTTGGGCGGTTAATTTGACCCCCAGCGCATGCACTACTTTCATGATGGTTTCAAAGCGCGGTTTTGCTCCGGGCGCCAGCGCCTTATAGAGACTCTCACGGCCCAAGCCTGCGTCTTTGGCAACCTGGGCCATGCCCTTGGCTCGCGCCACGTCGTTGAGCGCGAGGAGCAAAAAGTCTGGATCGTTGGCTTCAAGTACGGCAGTCATGTACTCGGCGATGGCTTCATCGTCGTCGAGGTAGCGTGCCGCATCGAAGGCCAGAAGTTTGCGTGGTGCCTTGGTCCTGGTCATAGGTCGTCTCCAAGTTCGGAAGCCAGCTTCAAGGCCTGGCGGATATCGCGCTTCTGGGTCGACTTATCGCCTGCGTTGAGCAGGACAACGATCGCTCGGCCGCGGCGGACGAAGTACAGCCGGTAGCCCGGACCGTAGTGAACTCTCAGCTCGGAGACTTCGCCCTCGATCGGCTGCCAGTCTCCGAGGCTTCCGGCTTCTGCCTGTCGCAGACGCGCCGCGATGCGGATCTGAGCGCGCCTGTCCTTCAGCGCGTCCAGCCAAGCGACGAACTCTTCGGTCTGTCGGACGGTGAACATGCCAGGACTGTAGCCAAATGGATACAGATCGTCAAACGGGAAACCATTGGGAGCGGTCAAGCGCTTGAGCTATGCGGGCGACGATGGCCGGAGATAGCCCAGCGAAAATAGCCCAGGCACCCACAACTTCCAAATTTCCTGGGACTACGTGAGCAACCCGCAGCGCAACGATCAGTGGCCGCGCCGCCGGAATCTCCACGAATTCTGTTTTCAGAGGCCGCCGCCCCGCGCCCACCACCGGGCGCGTCCAACCAACGGTTCAGATCGTGGCTGCGCACGATCTGACCTTATTCGTTAGACCGCACTCTGCCGCAGCTGGAAGATGTTGCCCTCGGGGTCGCTGGCATTGCGAACAACAAAGCCGGGACCGCGCCACTGCTGAGGAAATACTTGCCCGCCAAGATCGTGAGCACTGTCTTGCGCAGAAGCGAAGGACTCAATGGTGGAGAAAAACTTGATAGCGGCGGTGTCGCGGAGCTGCGGCGGGGTGGAAATGGAAACGTTGGCAGCGACCTGCGGCGGCATAGTGTGAATGATGAGCTGCAAGTCGGGCGACTGGAGAATAATCATCTGATCGGTGCGATGAGCGGCCGCCATGCCAAGGACGGATTGATAGAACGATGAAAGACGGTCGGGATCCTTGGCGTAGATGAAAACGCCGGCGCGAGCGGGTGCAGACACGATGCCTCCAATGGATTTTCGGTTTTGCGACGAACGCCGCAGTGCGGCCGAACGACGCGTTGGACGAAGCCGCTACGCGGAGGAAGCTCCACTGCGGCACCTGTGCGGTCAAGATGATACCTCGCCCTCTCGGCCAATGGCCGACCAAGGCTAACGGCTGTGGCGATCGGTGGAACCCACGGTGGCTATGCCCAAGCGCGGGCCTATGGAGTGCGGCGCTACGCGCCGCTTTGGATGTTCTGCTGGCAGCGACAGACAGCACAAGCATCCAAAGCGGCGCCGAGCGCCGCACTCCAAAAAGAGCCCAGCAAAGCCCAGCGCCAGCACCGAGCACCATCAAGCAGCAGCGCCAGCACGCTGAGCCGCGCGGCTGTCCGCTATCGGGCCGCTTACACGGGAAAACCGGCTCGCAGCGCATCGCGCACCGACCACAGCGACCATCGCGCCGGGGAAATCGCCAAATAGACGCGGGTTTTCACCGCCATCCACACGCCGCCCCGTGCCCACCACCGGGCTCGTCCAACCAACGGTTCAGATCGTGGCTGCGCATGATCCAACCTTATTCGTTAGGCCGCATGCATAGCGCGTTCCGCAAGATGCTGGGCGCGCAAAACCGAAATCCCGCTCACCTGATCGATGACAAGCGGGTCGTCTTCAGGGTCGCCGCGATGGAGCCTGACTTTTGGGCGGGCGCGACCGGACCGAACGATCACATCGGAGGGTCGGTGCTTTGGGTACGGGTATAGGGCAATGCTGTTGCACACCCAGCCAAAGAACGTTTCGCCTTCTACTGGTCGTTGTACGTGGATCGATAGCGCTCGAAGCTCTGCTCGCTTAGCGACACCCACACGCCCCACAGAAATGGCTCCGCGATGCCGTGAATGGGAACCTCAAGGACCGCGCGAACAAACCTATCGGTCTCCCCGTCGTGCTCGATTGTGCAGAAGTCGGCAGAAAGGCTCGCGACAGACGCCTTCTGTTCTTCGGTCAGCCAGGTATATGGATCCGGCGCCCGGAAGCCAAAACTGGGAGACCCTTCATGGACCTTGCCGCAGCAACTGCAAGTGAAAGCGAATATGGCAGTCATGGTTAGTTGTCAGGAGAGATGTCTTGGTCAAGCCGCGCCGAAGGCGTTGGTTGGAATGATGGTTCAGGCCGCAGTCGCGCGTTGGACTTCGGCTTGGTGCCGGGAAAGCCAGAGGAGATGCTTGCGGTCTCAACCTGGACTACAGTTCCTGTCCAAACATGATCCGATGACCGTCAACTGTGCGGACACCAAACTCTCGCATGCCCCAAGGCTTATCCGAAATCGTTTGAGTGAACTCCGCGCCGGCGGCCTGATACTCGGCGAACAACGCGGAAGCGTCTGAAACTGTTACGTAGCCAAACCAGGAGTGGTCGCCAAGCGCCGCAGGTGGAATGGCGTCTGTGCACTCGCCGAGCATCACCCGAAAGCTGCCACGAGAAAGAAATGTCCAGCCAGGGGCCGTAAAGTCGATGCCCAGGCCGAGAACAGACACGTAGTAATCCGTGGACTTGGCCAAGTCAAGGACGGCAAGCGTGTATCGAACCTTGATGAAGTCGGGCATTTCTGTCTCCGTGACGCGAACTGTGGTGTTGACGCCGGACGCTCCGGTTCAGCGGAACAGCCCAGAACACCGAAAATTCCGAAATCGTCTGGTCTAAAGTCAGCCATCTGACCTGTCCCGGACGCTTCTTCGGAAGAGTGGATGTCCCGGGGTGTCCTCCCCGGGGTGTCCGTTGATGAACGAGTGCAGCATGATGACTCGGCGTCCGATCCGAGGTGCCTTATTCGTCAGCGCTCTACCGCCACGACATGTTAAGCATGCGCTGAGAGGCAGCGCAGTCGCGCAGGTAGAGGTTGATAAGGCTCTGGTAGGGGATGCCCACCTTCTCGGAAAGGCCCTTGAAGTAGTCGATTGCGTCTTCATCGAGCCGGATCGTGACCGACTTCTTGAGCTGCGCCGCGTACGGATTCTTCCTGGCTTTTGAAAAGTCGTATTCTTTGCGCATAAGTCACCTGTCAGTAGCTCCCCGTCTCAGCGGATGTTGCCTTGCGGGCGGAGATGATGCGAATGATGTTGTCGTTGCCGCGATAGCAATGGCAAACGACGAGCAAGCGTAAGCTGGTGCTGAGGCCGAGCAGGATGAAGCGGTCTTCATCACCAGAATGATCGGGGTCAGCGATAAGCTTGGCTCGCTCGTCGGAAAAGACGGATTTGGCCTCGTCAAAGCCGACGCCATGCTTCTTGGCGTTTGACGCCGACTTAAGCGAGTGCCACTCAAAACGGAGATCGCTCATTGCCAGAGCGTACATACATCGTACATCGTCGTCAAGCTTGGCTCTGGTCTGAGCCAACGAAGCCCGGCACACCCACACTCCCGAAACTTCCCACCCAAAATTCGGCTCTGGACACCGAGCACCGCCAGCCAATCTTCACCCTTTGATGAAAAGTGGCTGTCCGGTGATCGCCTAGGGCAAAACCGTCCAACAACGTCCCTTTGTTAGCTGATGAAATGAGCCATTGCGCGGTTGTTCGCTCCATCTCCAGCCACAAGACCTGATTTGACACCTGCCCGGTTCCTTGCTGGCTGGTTTTGACTTGCTTTCAACTTGCCGGTCAGAGTCTCAATCGTGATCTCCACACCTACGATAGCCGTCACCAAACGTTCAATGAAATCCGCTGGCGCATCATCCACGGACCAGGGCTTGGCCATGCCAGACTCGTGTTGATCCGTGAGTCGATGCAGATGATGTTTCAACCAAGTCGGATCCTCGATAATGCGAGCACGGCCCTCTGCATGGACTGCCAGATAGTTCCATGTAGGCACAACCTGCCCGGTTTCTGCCTTGGTCTCGTACCACGAGGGTGAAACGTAAGCATTTGGCCCCTGAAAGACGACAAGAACCCGAGCACCACCTTGCAGACGCTGCCAGGCCGGATTGCTGCGAGCCAGATGGCACTGAAGCTGCCCCAGAGCGCCGTCCTGTTCAGGAATCAGGTGGAAGGGGACATGGTTCGCTTCGATTCCACCATCATCCGCACATACCAGCAGACCGAAGCTGTAGTCACGAATATATTGCTGAAGCTGGTCAATGTCGTCTTCCTTGAAGTGATTCGGGATATACATTCTATGGAACTCCTTGATGGAGGGCGCACTGCGCGGGAGCTGCTGCGTGCCTGCGCTCGGCGCGGAACCAACAGCGCAGTGCGCCCCTGGTCGGAGAGCAGCAGTTGTTTCAGCGAGGGTCGAGCCGCCGCCTGCAAGCGCCGCCACGCATCCACCGGCACCAGCACCGCCGCCTCGTAACCCCGCTTGGTGACCATCTGCGGTCCCTGGGCCAGGCAAGTCTCGAGAAACTCGCTGAACCGCGCTCTGGCGTCCTGAATCGGCCAAGTCTGCATGGCGCACCTCGCAACGACTCGTACGCTGACTGGTTTGTCATCGTAGCGCTGGTCAGGGATGTATGGGGAAGCGGATGGATTGGGTGTCCTGGTCGATCCCGCCGGAAAATGGGTGTCCCGTGCTGTTCTTAGCCTCACTCGACAACGAAAGCCTTGATTGACGTACCATCCGGCAGATCCTTGGTTTGCTTGTAGATGTCCGCGAGGAACGAATAATGCACTGCTAGGTCAGTTGGCTCGACGTTCGCCACTTCGTATTCTCCTCCGAGAACTGGCGGAACCTTGAAGCCATAGCATTGGCTTGCACCTAATTCCATTCCGGCCTCCCGGCAAGCGTCCACAAGACGGAACAACAACCAGCCCACAGCGTTGTCACCAACGTCTAAAAGATCAGCGAAATGAGAGCGATTATCGGCCACCCGGTCGAAGGTTCCACTGCCAACGTCCAGCATGTGCACGGAGCCGTCCTCCTCCAACACCACAAACGCGTCACCGAATCGATTCACCAACCATAGAGTGAAAGTGTCGGGTCCCGGATGCTTACGAACGTTTTTGACAAATAGTTCTGGGTGCTTTTCGAACCAGTCGCGGATGGCGTCGAACGGGGTTTTGTGGTCCAGGGCTTTTTGCGGGATGTGCTGATTGTAGAG
>JBFXKH010000031.1:0-27886 GCA_050173995.1 Lysobacterales bacterium
CTGTCGGCCTTGAGTGGCAGCGATGGCTTCCGCCTCGATGGCGCGGCTGCGTTTGACTACTCCGGCCGCTCGATGGCGGCGGCCGGGGATATCAATGGCGATGGCATCGACGACCTGATCGTCGGGGCTCCCTATGCCAACCCGAACGGCAACAGTAACGCCGGCAGCAGCTATGTGGTATTCGGCAAAAACACCCCGTTTGCTGCCACGCTGGCGCTATCGGCCTTTAACGGCAGCGACGGCTTCCGCCTCGATGGCGTGGCGGCGATTGACCTCTCCGGCTTTTCGGTGGCGGCGGCCGGGGATATCAATGGCGATGGCATCGACGACCTGATCGTCGGGGCTCCCTATGCCAACCCGAACGGCAACCAATCGGGCAGCAGCTATGTGGTGTTCGGCAAGACCACGCCCTTTGCCGCCACGCTGGCGTTGTCCGGCCTGAGCGGCGGCGATGGCTTCCGCCTCGATGGCGTGGCGTCGAATGACCACTCCGGTTTCTCGGTGGCGGCGGCCGGGGATATCAATGGCGATGGCATCGACGACCTGATCGTCGGGGCCAGTGACGCCGACCCGAACGGCAACACTGACGCCGGCAGCAGCTATGTGGTGCTCGGCAAGACCACCCCGTTTGCCGCCACGCTGGCGCTGTCGGCCCTAAGCGGCGGCGATGGCTTTCGCCTCGATGGCGCGACGGCGGGTGACGGATCCGGTCGCTCAGTGGCGGCGGCCGGGGATATCAATGGCGATGGCCTCGACGACCTGATCGTCGGGGCTTACGGTGCCGACCCGAACGGCAACAGTAGAGCCGGCAGCAGCTATGTGGTGTTCGGCAAAAACACGCCTTTTGCTGCCACGCTGGCGCTGTCGGCCTTGAGCGGCAGCGATGGCTTCCGCCTCGATGGCGCGGCGGCGTTTGACAACTCCGGCATCTCGGTGGCGGCGGCCGGGGATATCAATGGCGATGGCATCGGAGATATCATCGTCGGGGCGTTCTTTGCCGACCCGAACGGCAACAGTTACGCCGGCAGCAGCTATGTGGTGTTCGGCAAAACCACCCCGTTTGCCGCCACGCTGGCGCTATCGGCCTTGAGCGGCAGCGATGGCTTCCGCCTCGATGGCGCGGCGGCGGGAGACCAATCCGGCGTCTCGGTAGCGGCGGCCGGTGATATCAATGGCGATGGCATCGACGACCTGATCGTCGGGGCTTTTACTGCCGATCCGAACGGCAACGGTAACGCCGGCAGCAGCTATGTGCTGTTCGGGCGCGCCGCTGGCGCCCCGGCGCTGTCGCTGAACCCGCTGAGCCTTTCCTTTGGCAATGTCCCGGTGAGCCAAACCAGCGCCGCGCAGACGGTGACGCTGAGCAATACCGGCACGGCCAATCTGAGCGTCGGCATGCTGGCGCTGAGCGGGGCCAATGCCGGGGAGTTTGCCTTGAGCGCCGATACCTGCAGTTTCCAGGTGATCGACCCGGCCGCAAGTTGCACCTTCGATGTGACCCTGACCCCGGCGGCGCCCGGTGCCCGCACCGCCCAGGTCGATATCCCGTCCGATGCACCATCCAGCCCGGACGCGCTGCCGGTGAGCGGCACCGGCGTGCAGGCGCAGATCGCCCTGAGCCCCGATCCGCTGGCCTTTGGCAATGTGCTGGTCGGATCGACTTCGGCGGTGCAGAGCCTGACCGTGGCCAACCCCGGCAGTGCGCCATTGAACGTCAGCGCGATCAGCGCGGCTGCGGCACCGTTTACGCTGACCGGCGGAACTTGTGGCGCGGTGCCATTTGCGGTCGCGGCGGCCGGCAGTTGCACGCTCGACTACACGTTCAGCCCGACCGCCACTGGCGCGGCCAACCAGCTCATCACCTTGACTTCGGATGCCCCACCGGCGTCGGATAACCAGTTCAGCTTGCAAGGCAGCGGGGTGGCGCCCGGCATCGGCATCAGCCCGGCCAGTCTGGCCTTCGGCAATGTGCTGGTCGGACAGACCAGCGCCGCGCAGACGGTGACGCTGAGCAATACCGGCACGGCCAATCTCACGCTCGGCACGCTGGCGCTGAGCGGGGCCAATGCCGCGGACTTTGCGCTGTCGGCCGATACCTGCACTGCCCAGGTGATCGTCCCGGCGGCCAGTTGTACCTTCGATGTGAGCCTGACCCCGGCGGCGACCGGCGCCCGCGCGGCCCAGGTCGATATCCCGTCCGATGCGCCATCCAGTCCGGACGCGCTGCCGGTGAGCGGCACCGGCGTGCAGCCGGTCCTGAGCCTGGATACCGCCGCACTCAACTTCGGCACTCTGCCTGCTGGTGGCAGCGCCAGCGCCACGGTCACGGTGAGCAACAACGGCAGTGGCGATCTGACGATCACGGCTATCACCGCCCCGGCCGCGCCGTTCGCCATCACCGGCGGCAGTTGCACCGGCGTGCCGGTCACCTTGACCCCGGCGGCGAGTTGCACGATCGACGTCAGCTTCGCACCGGGTGGTGCGGTCGGCGTGTTCAACGGGAGCTTCGACATCCAGAGCAACGCCCCGAGCAGCCCGGACACGGTGAGCTTGAGCGGTGCCGTTGCCGCGGTGGCGGTGCCGGGCCTGAACGGCTGGGGGCTGGGCCTGCTCGCCGTACTGCTCGGCTGGTTCGGTTGGCGGCGTGGCGCGATGTGACTCGGGCTACGTAATGGGAGCGCCGAGCACCAGCTCGGCAGGTCGTTGATGCGCCGTGCAGCTGGCTTCGGGCGAACATCCCGGATGACCAGCTCCGCGGTTGAGAGCCGCTGCGCTTCTTCCGGGCTACGTGTTGTGGGGCAACGCCTGGGCAGACGTAGTGCGGATAAGCGCAGCGCATCCGCCGTTTTCATGAGGGTGGCAGGCGGATGGATGGTGGATGCGCTGCGCTTATCCACCCTACTTCCGTCGCCCCGGCGAACGCCGGGGTCCAGTGCTGACCTTATCGACAGCCCCGACACTGGGTCCCGGCGTTCGCCGGGACGACGCCTTTGCAGTCCTCGGTCTCCTGTCCTCGATCTCCTGTCCCCGGTCCCCTAAACCGGATGCGCTGCGCTTATCCACCCTACGACCCGGAACGTTCTTCCCGGATGACCGGCTCCGCTGTTGATAGCCCGCGGCGCTGCATTCTGGCAAATTGCTCCGAAACGTTGCGCTTCGCTTTGCTGCGCTGCGCTCAGCACAACCTATTTCCGATTCCCCGCTTCTCGCTCCGAAACGTTGCGCTTCGCTGCGCTGCGCTGCGCTCAGCACAACCTATTTCTAGCCGCTAGCCTCTAGCCCCTAGCCTCAGGCTTTGGCAAACGCCAGGTGGCCGTTGTCGACTTCGACCTGGATGCTGTCGCCGGCCGCGAAGCGGCCTTCGAGAATTTGCCGGGCGAGTGGGTTTTCCAGTTGTTGCTGGATCGCGCGTTTGAGCGGGCGGGCGCCGTAGACCGGGTCGAAGCCGGCCTCGCCGAGCAGGTCGAGCGCGGCGTCGCTGAGCGCGATGCGGATCTGGCGTTCGGCCAGGCGCTGGGCCAGGTGTTCGCTCTGGATACGGGCGATGGCGCGGATGTGTTCGCGGGCGAGCGGGTGGAACACCACGATTTCGTCCAGCCGGTTGATGAACTCGGGGCGGAAATGGCCCTGCACGATCTCCAGCACCGCCGCCTTCATCTGGCCGTAGTCGTTGCGCGCGGCCAGTTCCTGGATGGTCTGCGAGCCCAGGTTCGAAGTCATTACGATCACCGTGTTGCGGAAGTCCACGGTGCGGCCCTGGCCGTCGGTCAGGCGGCCGTCTTCGAGCACTTGTAGCAATACATTGAACACGTCGGCGTGGGCCTTTTCGACCTCGTCGAGCAGGATCACCGCGTACGGCCGGCGCCGCACCGCTTCGGTCAGATAGCCGCCTTCCTCGTAGCCGACGTAGCCGGGCGGGGCACCGATCAGGCGGCTGACCGAGTGGTTCTCCATGAATTCGCTCATGTCGATGCGCACCATCGCAGCTTCGGTGTCGAACAGGAAGCCGGCCAGGGCCTTGCACAGTTCGGTCTTGCCGACCCCGGTCGGGCCGAGGAACAGGAACGAGCCGTTCGGCCGGTTGGGATCGGCGAGGCCAGCGCGCGAGCGCCGGATCGCATCGGCGACCGCGGCGACCGCTTCGTCCTGGCCGACCACGCGGCGGTGCAGATCGGCTTCCATGCGCAGCAGTTTCTCGCGCTCGCCTTCGAGCATGCGGCTGACCGGGATGCCGGTCCAGCGCGAGACCACTTCGGCGATCTCGTCGGCGGTGACTTTCTGCTGCAGCAGGGTGAAGCCCTGCTGTTCGCCGGCGTGCGCGGCTTCGAGGCGCTTTTCCAGTTCGGGCAGGCGGCCGTATTGGATTTCCGAGGTGCGCGCCAGATCGCCACGGCGCATGGCCGCGTCCATCTCGGCCTTGGCCTGTTCGATTTCCTCCTTGACCTTGCTGGTGCCCTGCACCGAGGCCTTCTCCGATTTCCAGATTTCCTCCAGATCGGAAAACTCACGTTCGAGTTCGGCGATGGTCGCCTCCAGATCGGCCAGGCGCTGCTTCGACTCGGCGTCCTTTTCTTTTTTCAGCGCCTCGCGCTGGATTTTTTGCTGGATCAGTCGGCGCTCCAGCCGGTCGAGTTCCTCGGGCTTGGAATCGATCTCCATGCGGATGCGGCTGGCCGCCTCGTCCATCAGGTCGATCGCCTTGTCCGGCAATTGCCGGTCGGCGATGTAGCGATGGCTCAGCGTGACCGCGGCGACGATCGCCGGGTCGGTGATCTCAACGCCGTGGTGTACCGCGTAGCGCTCCTTGAGCCCGCGCAGGATGCCGATCGTGTCCTCGACCGAGGGTTCGGCGACCAGCACTTTCTGGAAGCGCCGTTCCAGCGCGGCGTCCTTCTCGATGTATTTGCGGTACTCGTCGAGCGTGGTCGCGCCGACGCAGTGCAGCTCGCCACGCGCCAGTGCCGGTTTAAGCATGTTGCCGGCGTCCATCGCACCCTCGGCCTTGCCGGCGCCGACCATGGTGTGCAACTCGTCGATGAACAGGATGATGCGGCCTTCCTGCTTGGCCAGATCGGCCAGCACCGCTTTGAGTCGCTCCTCGAATTCGCCGCGGAACTTGGCGCCGGCGATCAACGCGCCCATGTCCAGCGCGAGCAGGCGCTTGTCGCGCATGCCCTCGGGTACTTCGTTGTGGATGATGCGCTGGGCCAGGCCTTCGACGATCGCGGTCTTGCCGACGCCGGGTTCGCCGATCAGCACCGGGTTGTTTTTGGTGCGCCGCTGCAGGACCTGGATCACCCGGCGGATCTCTTCGTCGCGGCCGATCACCGGGTCGAGCTTGCCGGCTTCGGCGCGGGCGGTGTAGTCGATGGTGTATTTGCCGAGCGCGTCGCGATTGTCCTCGGCGTTGGCGTCGCTGACCTTTTCGCCACCGCGCATCGTGGCGATTGCCGCTTCCAGGGCGGCGGCATTGGCGCCGTGTTGTTTGAGCAGCTTGCCGATTTCGCCGCTGTCTTGAACGCAGGCGAGCACAAACAGTTCGCTGGTGATGAACTGGTCGCCGCGTTCCTGGGCCAATTTGTCGGTGCGGTTCAACAGCCGATTCAAATCATTGCCGATGCCGAGCTCACCGTCCTGACCCTTGACCTTGGGCAGGCGCTCGAGTCGTTCGCCGAGGGCGCTACGCAGTGCCGGCAGGTTGACGGTCGCCTTGCCCAGCAGCGGCCGCGTCGATCCGCCAACTTGGTCGACCAGCGCGACCAGCACGTGCACGGGTTCGAGCAGGTTGTGATCGCGGCCCACTGCGAGCGATTGCGCGTCGGCCAGTGCTTGCTGGAAACGCGAGGTCAGTTTGTCCATACGCATCGGGGTACTCCAGGCAACGGTGGCAGGCGGCGCTGCCGATAGCCAGCAGATGCGGGGGATAGGTGCAGGATTCAAGGGTGCGCTGGCGTTTGCGGACGGCGGACAGAAGATTGGCCGGGCCGGCGTGGTGCGCGTGGTGCAATTGCGGATCGATGGGCACGCTGCGCTTTGCCTGTCCTGAGCTTGTCGAAGGGGCCATCCTACGTCCGCACTTCGGATTGATGGGCACGCTGCGCTTTGCCCATCCTACGTCTGCTCTTTGGTTTGATGGGCACGCTGCGCTTTGCCTGTGCTACGTCTGCGCTTCGGTGGGCTGGGGTGCATGCTAATCTTCGGCCGGTACGCGGTTGGCGCGTCACGCCGAGGGCGTTCGGAGTCGTGATCGAGATACCTGGCTACCGCATCATCCGGGAACTGGGCCGCGGCGGCATGGCCACGGTGTGGCTGGCGCTGCAGCAGTCGGTCGATCGCGAAGTCGCGCTCAAGATCATGAGCCCGGGCCTGCTCGCCGATCCGAATTTCGGCGAGCGCTTCCTGCGCGAGGCGAGGATCGCGGCCAAGCTGCATCACCGACACGTCGTTGGGGTACACGATGTCGGGCGCCACCACGACATCCATTTCATCGCCATGGAGTACCTGGCCGGGGGGGCGTTCAAGGTCATCGACGGCCAGCCGCGGGCGCCGACCGAGGTGCTGCGGGTGGTGCGCGAGATCGCTATGGCGCTCGGCTACGCGCACCGCAAAGGCTTCATCCACCGCGATGTCAAACCCGACAATATCCTGTTGCACGATGACGGTTCGGCGGCGCTGACCGATTTCGGCATCGCCCGCGCCAATGATTCGGCGACGCGCATGACCCGCACCGGCGCGGTGATCGGCACGCCTTATTACATGAGTCCGGAACAGGCGCGCGGACGTCCACTCGATGGGCGCGCCGATCTGTATTCGCTGGGCGTGGTGCTGTTCGAGTTGCTGACCGGGCGCCTGCCGTTTGTCGCCGACGACCCGCTCGCGGTCGGCATCATGCACATCACCGAGCCGGTACCACGGCTGCCGCCGATGCTCGCGCCGTTGACCGCGTTGGTCGAGCGGATGCTGGCCAAGACCCCGGAGGAACGCTTCCAGTCGGGCGAGGAACTGGCCGCCGCGGTGCATACGCTGGAGCTGGACATCGCCGACGGCCGCTGGCCCGAACTGGGCCTGCCCGACGAGCATTACCGCCGCCGCATTCGTGCCGAATCCGCGCACACCATGCCGCTGCCGGCCACCACCACGCCGAGTACGCCAGTACTGGGGCGCAGCGAATCAGCGCTGGCCCGGGCGGGAACCGAAATCGGCGCGGATCGGGAAGGCGGCAAACGGGCCGAACCGATACTCGGGAGGGTCGATCAGATGGGTGCGTTCGATACCCTCCCTGGTCGTCACCGGCCGCGACCGGCCACGCCGCGGCGGCATCGGGTCGGCTGGGCCCTGCTGGGTATGGCGCTCTTGCTCGGGATCGCCGGCTGGCTGGCGCAGGACCGCCTGCGGGCCTTGCTGCCGCGCTCGGAAGTGGCGACCGCTCTGGAACAGGCGCAGGCTGCGGTCGCCGCCGGGCGGCTGGCCGAAGGCAGCGACAGCGCGCGTTCGTTGTACGAATCGGTGCTGCGTCTGGACCCGGACAACAGTATGGCGCGAACCGGTCTGCAGTCGGTCGGTGCCGCCCTGCTGGTCCAGGCCGAAGCGGCCCTCGATCGGGACGATCTGGTCCGTGCCCGCGCCATCGCCGGCAGTGCCCGCGCTGTCCTCGGCGGTGGGCAGGCACTGGACACGCTGGAGCGCCGCCTGCGTGAACGCGAAGGCCAGAGCGAGCGTATCGGTGAACTGCTCGATGCCGCGCGTGCGGCGCAGGCAGCGGCGCGCTGGGACGGGCCGGAGGGCGCGATCGCGCTGTATCAGCGCATCCTGGTGGCGGATGCCGACAACGCCGTGGCCAGCAAGGGCTTGCGCGACGTGCTGGAGGCGATGACGGTCGTCGCCGGTGCCGCGCTCGATCAGGGCGATCTGGCGTCGGCGCGTAGCTTGGCCGATCGGATCGCTTCGGTCAGCGGCGACTATGCCAGCCTGCCCGGATTGCGTGCGCGACTGGCCGAAGCACAGGCCTTAGCCAAGCAACGAATACAGCAGGATCTGGCCCGCGCCGACGCGCTGCTCAAACAGGGTGCCCTGGACCAACCGGACGGCAACAATGCGCTGGCGCTGTATCGGGAGGTGCTGCGCCGCGATCCCGACAATTTGCCCGCCGCCGCCGGTATCAGGCAGGTCGTACGGGCCTTGCTGGCCGCTGTCGAACGGGCGTTGGCGGCGGGTGACCTGGAAGCTGCCAGGAAGCATCTGGACAAGGCGCGCTCGCTGGATGCCGGTGCAGCCGGCCTGGCCAGGCTCGCCAACCGGCTGCGTGATGCCAAGGAACGCCACGAGATCGCCGCCGAGCGCGCCCAGGTCGATCCGCAGCGCCAGGCGACGGTGCAAAAATTGCTGGACGAGGCCGCGCTGTTATCGGCGCGCGGCGAACTGATCGACCCGCCCGGCGCCAATGCCTTCGACAAATACCGTAGCGCCCAGGCGATCGACCCGAACAACGCCGAGGCGAAAAGCGGCCTCGACAACCTGCCGGATCGCGCCAAGGTGCTGTTCGAGTCCGCGATCGGCGAACAGCACCATTTCGCCGCCAGCAGCTACCTATCGGTGGTCGGTCAGCTCGCTCCGAACGATGCGGCGCTGCCGACCATGCGCCAGCGACTGGCCGAGGCCTACCTGAAACAGGCGCTGGCCGAACAGCAGGCGGGCAAGCCTGCCGCCGCCGCCAAATCGCTGGCACGCGCCCGCAAATTGCGCCCGGATCTGCCGGGATTGGCCGAAGCCGAGGCTGCGATGAAGTGACGAGCGGTTTTAGGTATTAGGTTTTAAGTTTTAGGGTCAAAGCGTGCGACAGTCCAGCAGATATTGACTGGAACCTAAAACCTGAAACCTGAAACCGCCCCTACCGCAATTTTAGTTCGATGATTTCGCCATCGCTCTCGACCTGACGGACCTGCACCGGCTGGTAGTCGAGTGCCGGCGCCAGCCACAGGGTGGTGACGCGGCCGGGGCCGGCGAGTACCCGCACCACCCGCACCGTGGCCATCGGGCCGCGCGAGGTGGCCAGGGTTTCCTCGCCGTCGATGGCAAACTCACGGTGGCTGATCACGCGTTTGTTGGCCAGTGCGTAACGGAGTTCGCTGCGTCCGGCGCGCAGATCCTGACTGATCGCTACCAGGGTCAGGTTGCGGTCGACCAGATGGGGCTGGTAGGCGATGCTGAATTTGCCATCGTCGTCCTCACCGGTGATCGTTCGCCGCTCAGCATCGATGTGCAGGGAGCGGCGCTTGCGATTGAAGCCGGTCTTCTTGGCATAGCCGTAATCGATCGTCTCCGGGCGGCCGCCGCGCCAGCGGAACACCGAATATTCACGGAACTTGAAGCCAATGAACGAAGCCATGCCGCGGGTGGCGCGGGTATCGAAGGCAAACTCCCAACGCTCGCCATCCAATGGCCTCAGCGTGACCTGAGTCTCGCCCAACTGTTTTCCATTGCGGGCGCTGTCGAAAATCAGCGTATAGGGTTTGAGCGGGGCAGTATCGGTAGTGGCGCTGGCGGCGTTGTCCTGGCCCGGAATGGGCGCCGAAGGCTTGGGCTTCGGTTCGATAGCCTGGGCAAGCATCTGCGGGCCGGGCAACAGCAAGGTCAGCAGGGCGATCAGTCGAAGGATGCTCATGCGGTATTTCCATGTTCCCGAATAAAGTGCCGAGGGTAGCCAGCGCAGTCTGAGTGGCGACCAAACCGGTGGGCGTGGTGGCGGCCGGCGATCAGCGGTCGTCGCTGCTCGCCAGGATAGGCGACGCCGGTTGCAGTTGATCGTCGATCATCTGCAGGGGTGCGGCGAGCGGCTGGCCATCGATCAGCACGCGGCCATCGGTATGGCCGAGCCGGTGCCGAGTGAACAGAGCGACGGTTGCGACCAGCAATTCATGTTCGGCCGGCAGCAGGCGTTCGGCCAGCGACTGTGGGTTGTCATCGGCGCGAATCGCGATAGGGGTCTGCGCGATCACCGGTCCAGCATCTAGCGCCGGGATCATGAAATGCACACTGGCGCCGTGGTCGCTATCGCCGGCTGCGATCGCGCGGCTGTGGGTATCGAGTCCGGGGTGCCGAGGCAGGAGCGACGGGTGGATATTGATCATCTGCTGCGAGTGCGCGGCGACCACCGCGGCCGAAAGGATGCGCATGAAGCCGGCGCAAACGATCAGATCGGGCAGAGCCGCGTCGATGTCGGCAAACAGTGCTCGGTCGAATGCCTCGCGGTCGATAAAATCCCGCGGTCTGAGCGACTGCGCCGGAATATTCTGGACACGGGCCAGATCCAGCGCCGGCGCGGAGGGCCGGTCGCTCCACACCCCGATCACCCGCGCGTGCAGTTCATCTGCGGCGCAGGCGCGGAGCAAGGCCGCCAGATTCGAGCCGCGCCCGGAAGCGAGCACGGCGATCCGCAATGGCCGGTCCATCAGCTGATTTGCACGCGATCGCCGTCGCCAGCGGCGACCACCCGACCGATCACCCGGCTGGCCAGGCCATGCCCGCTCAGGCAGGCGGCCGCTGCGTCGACATCAGCCGGATCGAGCAGCACGGTGAAGCCGATGCCGCAATTGAAGGTGCGCCACATTTCCTGGTCGGCGATGTTCCCCGCCCGCTGCAACCAGGCGAACACCGGCGGCAGTTCCAGCGCCGCCGCGTCGATCTGCAGGGCCAGCGATTGCGGTAGCACCCGGATGATGTTCTCGCGCAGGCCGCCGCCGGTGATGTGAGCCAGGGCGTGCACCGGGAGTCGGCTGAGCAAATCGAGGATCGGCTTGACATAGATCGTGGTCGGCGCCAGCAAGGCATCGGCCAGGCTACCGGCGCCGAGCGGCGTGTCCAGTGCGCTGCCAGAAACCGCCAATACCTTGCGGATCAACGAGTAGCCGTTCGAGTGCGGACCACTGGATTCGATGCCGAGTATCGCGTCGCCGGCACGCAGCCGGCGGCCATCGAGCAGGGCGGATTTCTCTACGGCGCCGACGGTGAAACCGGCCAGGTCGTATTCGCCCGGCGGGTACATGTCGGGCATTTCCGCGGTCTCGCCGCCGACCAGGGCACAGCCGGCCAGCTCGCAGCCGCGGGCGATACCGGCGATGACCGCCACCGCGGTGTCCACATCGAGTTTGCCGGTGGCGAAATAGTCCAGGAAGAACAGCGGCTCGGCGCCCTGTACCAGCACGTCATTGACGCACATCGCGACCAGGTCGATACCGATCTGGTCGTGGCGGCCGAGTTGCTGGGCGAGCTTGAGCTTGGTGCCGACGCCGTCGGTACCGGATACCAGTACCGGTTCGCGGTAGCGGCCAGCGAGCTCGTACAGGGCGCCAAAACCGCCCAGTCCGCCCATCACCCCTGGACGGAACGTGCGCGCGACCAGGGGTTTGATGCGCTCGACCACGGCTTCGCCGGCATCGATATCAACGCCGGCATCGCGGTAGCGGAGGCCGGGAGTTTCGCTCTCTGTTGCGGACATGGGCTGGCGCCGAAAAGCCGATGGTTTGACCCGCCCAGCATAGCAGTGGCGGCGCGGGAGTCGGGAGTGGAGAGATGGAAAACCGGAGTGGCTGACGCGACTCCCGGCTTGGTGTCGTTCCCGAAACGGCAGCATCACATCCGCCGGCCCTCCCGGTTCTGCCGTCTGGCGCCGCCGCCGCTATGATGGCGGCCCCTGCCTGCCCGGGACCGACGATGCGCTGGACGCTTTTGCTGTTGCTTCTGATCGCTGCCACCAGTAACGGTCGCGAGGTCGCGATTTTTACCGGTCAGGCGGTGCTGGCGGCCAACCCGACCGAACCAGCCATGGAAACCGCACTGCGGTTGGCCTTGCAGCAGGTGCTGGTGAAAGCCTCTGGCGACCCTTCGGTAGTGGCGGCAGCGGCGCAAAGCCCTGGGTTGCAGCGGGCCGCCAGTCTGCTGCGCACCCAGCAGACCCGCGACCAGGTGGTGGCCTTGCCGGATGGCGGCAGCGAACACCGGCGGGTATTGGTCGCCGACTTTGATCCGACCGGAGTCAAGGCGCTGCTGGATGAATTGGCGCGCCCCCTGTGGCCAGCTGATCGGCCCTCGTTGCTGGTCTGGCTGGTGATCGACAGCAACGGCAGTAAACAAATTGCCAGCGCTTTCCAGTTGGCGGCGCTGGGTGCTCTGGTCGATACCGCCGAGCAGCGTGGCCTGCCGATCGAACTACCGCGCATGGACGGCGCCGATCGCAACCGCATCGATGCGGTGACCCTCTGGGACGCGCCGCCGAATGCCGTGGTGGGCGCCAGCCAGCGCTACGACGCGCGCGTGCTGCTGGTGGTACGGCTGGCTCGGCAGGCGTCCGGTTGGACCGCCCGCTACACCCTGATCGATGGTCTGAGCTTCGAAGACTGGCAGGCGCAGGCCGGGGATTCCGCGCCGCTGCTTGCTGCCGCTATCGATGGTGCTGCCAATCGTCTGGCCGAGCGCTATTCGGTGGAATCCGGCGAGAACGCGATTGGCGTGAACGAAATTCGTATCGACGGTGTTGACAGTGCCGAAGATTATGCCCTGGTGATCGACTATTTCCGCGGTCTGGGCCCGCTGCGCCTGCTCGGGCCGATGCGTGCCGAAGGCAACGAGCTCGCGCTGCCGGTCGACATCGGCGTGGGCCGCCTGCGCCTGCGCCAACTGTTGGAGCGAAACCCGCGACTTGGCTGGCGTGACCCCCCGGCCGCCGCGCCCAGCGCAGCCGCGCCCAGCGCAGCCGCGCCGATCCTGTTGCGGCTGGTCGATTGATGGGGCGCTGGCTGCCCAACGCGCTGTCGTTGCTGCGGGCGCTCGCGGCGCTGCCGATCGCCTGGCTGATTGTGCAGCAGCAGTGGCTATCGGCATTCTGGCTGGCGCTCGCCGCGGGTTCGACCGATCTGCTCGATGGCTGGCTGGCCAAACGCTATGGCTGGCAGAGCCGGCTCGGCGCTGCGCTCGATGGCCTCGCCGACAAGGCCCTGCTGCTTGCGGTGTTCGTGGCTCTGGTGTGGATCGGCCGCCTGCCGACCTGGTGGCTGCTGCTGGTGCTCGGCCGCGACAGCGTGATCGTGCTCGGGTCGTTCGCCTACCACCGGCTGATCGAGCCGCTGCAGCCGCAGCCCAGCGCGCTTGGCAAGGCGGCCACCTTCAGCCAACTGGTGTTGGCGCTCGGTCTGATGCTGGACGGGGTTGGCTTGCCGTCGCCACCACGGCTGACCGCGACTTTGCTGTGGTTGGCAGCCACGCTGACTCTGGCCAGTGGCGTGCACTACGTCGTGCTCTGGGTGCGGCGCGCGGTCCGGCATCGGGCCAATGCACAACGCGAGGTGTCGAATGAACCCTAGTCGGGTCTGGCAGGGGCTGATCCTGCTGCTGTTGATCGGCGCGCTGTTGGCGCTGTTGGCACCGGTATTGACGCCGTTTGCGGCGTCCGCACTGTTTGCCTATCTCGGCGATCCGATCGTGGACCGGCTGGAGCGCCGGGTGTCGCGCGGCACCGGGGTGACGATCGTGTTCGCGGTCATGACCCTGGCCGCAGTGCTGGTGCTCGCGGTGCTGATTCCGGAAGTGCTGCGGCAGGCCGGCCAGTTCCCTGGTCAATTAGAAAAATTGCACGCCTGGTTCGATCGCAGCGCCACGCCCTGGCTGGCCAGCCATTTCGGCTTTTCGGCCAGCCAACTCGACCCGGGCAATCTGCTCGATCTGGCGCGCAACCATCTGCAGGACCTGGGCCGGCTGCTGCCGCAGATTTTTCTGGGTGTTGGCAAATCCGGCGCCACCCTGCTTGGCATTCTGGCCAATCTGCTGCTGATCCCGGTGATCACCTTCTATCTGCTGCGCGATTGGGACCTGCTGACCCGCGGCCTGCGCGAATTGCTGCCGCGGCCGCTGGAGCCCGCGGTAGTGAAGCTGGTGCAGGAGTCGGATCAGGTGCTGGCAAGCTTCGTGCGCGGCCAGTTGTCGGTGATGGTCCTGCTCGGCACCTTCTACGCACTGGGTCTTTCCCTGGCCCAGGTGCAGTTCGGTCTGCTGATCGGTTTCCTGGCTGGTCTGCTGAGTTTCGTGCCCTACCTTGGGCCGGCGGTCGGCATCGGCGCTGGGCTTATTTCGGCCGTGGTCAGCCCCGGCGATCCCTGGGTCAACACCGGTCTGGTGCTGGCGGTGTTTGCCACTGGCCAGGTGCTGGAGAGTTTTGTGCTGACGCCCTGGCTGGTCGGCGACCGCATCGGCCTGCACCCGGTGGCGGTGATCTTCGCGGTGATGGCCGGCGGTCAACTGTTTGGGTTCTTCGGCATCCTGCTCGCCCTGCCGGTGGCGGCGGTGGTTATGGTGCTGCTGCGCGCCGCCCACCAGCGCTATCTCGGCAGCCATCTGTATGACATCGGCGACGCACCCACGCCGAACGCCGCGGTCACCGATGCGCCGCCCGCCGATGACGGCGACACCGCCGCTGCGGCCACGGAGCCGCCGGTTTGAGTACACCGCAACTGCCGCTTGGGCTCGGCTTCGCGATGCCGCCGCGGTTCGACAATTTCATCGTTGGCGCCAATCAGGCCACGGTTGCCGAATTGCGAAGGATCGCTGTCGCCGATGCCGGCGGCGGCTTCGTCCATGGTCCGCCCGGCAGCGGCAAGAGCCATCTGTTGCAGGCACTGGCTGGCAGCGTGCGCGGCGCCCAGTACCTGCCGCTCGCCGCCCTGGCCGACCAGGCCGAAGTGGCCCTGCGCGCGACCGACGCCGACTGCCTGTTGATCGACCAGGGCGAAGCCGTCGCCGGCCGCGCCGAGCTGGAACACGCACTGTTCGACCTGTTCAATCGCAATCGCGCCGCCCGGCAATCGCTGCTGTTTGCCGCCCGCGCCGCGCCGGCGCAACTCGGCATCGCTCTGCCCGATCTGGCCTCGCGGCTGGCTAGCCTGACCCGGTTGCCGCTGCAGGTGCTGGACGAAGCCGGACTCAGGCAGGCCTTCGCCGCACGCGCCGCGGCACGCGGTCTGGTCGTCGGCGAGCAGGTGATCGATTACCTGTTCCGCCACGCCCCGCGCGACCCGCCCAGCCTGTTCGCCCTGATCGACCGCCTCGACCGCCAGAGCCTGGCCGAAGGCCGTGCCATCACCGTGCCGTTTCTGCGCCAACTGCTGTGCGGCGACGCCGAGCGCTGACTGGCACCCTGGCCTGCTGTGATGTGAGACAACGCCAGGACAGAAGTAGGGCGGATAAGTACCGCGCATCCGCCGTTCTCGTCGGTGTGGCATACGGGTTGATGGTGGATGCGCTGCGCTTATCCACCCTACTTTCGTCGTCCCGGCGAACGCTGGGGCGACGCCGCTCGATGGACCAATGCCAACGACCAGCCGTAGGTCGGCTCAAGGCGCGCAGCGCCGGAGCCGACATTCCCACCCGTAGCGCAACCCCGAACCATGTCGGCTGCATGGGAGCGCCGAGCACCAGCTCGGCAGGCTGTGGATGCGCCGTGCTGCATGTTTCGGACCTACATCCCGGAATGACCAGCGCCGCTGATGAGAGCCGCTGCGCTTCTTCCGAGCTACTTGCTTCCCGGAATCCGCTGCGCTTCTTCCGGGCTACCGGCGTGAGTCGTGGTTGAGTCTGCGCCGAAAAGTGGTCACAATGCGCGGTCTTGATACCGTGTCGGGGCGTAGCGCAGCCTGGTAGCGCACTTGCCTGGGGGGCAAGGGGTCGCGAGTTCAAATCTCGCCGTCTCGACCAATTCACTCATCCGATGATCTGCTGCCGGGCGTTCGCGCCGGGCCGATCGGCGCGCGTCGTCGATCGGGCGGTTTTGGTATCGAAGCTGGCACCTCGCCGCAGGCGGGTCGATCCGACTTGCCTTTGTGCTCGGATTGATGCCGAATAGCGGCCTTGTCGCTCGAAGGAATCCGCCGCATGGATGGATCGATGCCCCTGGCCGAAGTGCTCACCGTGCTGGCGCCGCCGCTGGCCCTGCTGCTCGGCCTGTTGGTCGGCAGTTTTCTGAATGTGGTGATCCTGCGTCTGCCGCCCAGGCTCGAGTACCTGTGGAAGCAGGATGCCCGCGACATTCTCGAATGGCCGCAGCCGGAGATCGACCAGCGTCCGCCCGGCCTGGTGGTGGAGTCCTCGCACTGCCCGCAATGCGCACACGCGCTGGCCTGGTGGGAAAATGTTCCGCTGCTGTCCTGGCTGCTCCTGCGTGGGCGTTGTCGTGCCTGCAAGACGCCGATCTCGCTGCAATATCCACTGGTCGAGGCGCTGACCGCGGCCGCTTCGCTGCTGGTGGTGATGCGCTTTGGTTTCAGCGTCGAGGCCGGGGTCGGCCTGCTGCTGACCTGGACCCTGATTGCCGCTGCTGGTATCGACCTGCGCACCACCCTGTTACCGGATCAGTTGACCCTGCCGTTGCTGTGGTTGGGAATGATCGCCGCGGCGTTCGGGCTGTATGTCGAGCCGACCACGGCGATCTGGGGCGCGGTCGCCGGCTACCTGTCGCTATGGTCGGTGTACTGGGCTTTCAAATGGCTGACCGGCAAGGAAGGCATGGGCTATGGCGATTTCAAATTGCTGGCCGCGCTCGGCGCGTTCTGCGGCTGGCAGGGCTTGTTGCCGGTGATCCTGCTGTCCGCGCTGATCGGTGCGCTGATCGGCGGGGCGTTCCTGCTGATCGCGCGCAAGGACCACCAGACCCAGCTGCCGTTCGGCCCCTATCTGGCGTTCGCCGGCTGGCTACAGTTTCTGTACGCCGAGCCGATCTTCGCGGTCCATCAGCGTCTGCTCGGGTTGGACTGAGCCGTGGCCGGCACCGTGGTGGCAGTCACCGGTGGCGTGGCCTCGGGCAAGTCGGCGGTCTGCGATCGTTTGGCCAGCCATGGTGCTTCTGTGATCGACGCCGACCAAGTCGCGCGCGAGTTGGTCGCGCCGGGGCAGCCGGCCCTGGCCGAAATCGTCGCGCGCTTCGGGCCGGGTCTGCTCGACGCCGATGGCGCACTGCGGCGCCGCGCGCTGCGCGAGATCATCTTCGCCGATGCCGCCGCCCGCCGCGATCTGGAGGCGATCCTGCATCCGCGCGTCCGCCAGTTGCTGCGCGAGCGCGCGGCCGTGGCACCCGGGCCGTATGCAGTGCTGGCGATTCCGCTGCTGATCGAAACCGGGCATTACGATTTCGTCGATCGCATCATCGTGGTCGATGTCGATCCCGAGACCCAGGTGCGCCGGCTGATCGCACGCGACGGCGTGGACGCGGCCCTGGCGAACGCGATGATCGGAGCGCAATGCAGCCGCGCCGAACGCCTGGCGATCGCCAGCGACGTGCTGATCAACGACGCCGACCTGGCCACCCTGCACGCCCGGGTGGACGCGCTGCATCGGTCGATCCGGGGGAACACCGAAAGGATGGGTGGATAAACGCCGCGCATCCTCCATCTGTCTGCCCGCCGCCATGACCAACATGGCGGATGCGCTGCGCCGGTCGATCCGGGGCCACGCCGAATACCAAACACAGAACCATGGGTCGGCGGGGCGGCCATGCCGGAGAATGTCGGGTCCGCGCCTGCGGCGCTTGACCCGACCTACGGCCCTTCCTACGTCCCATCCCGAAAACCGAAAACCGATCTTCAGCTTTCCAGATTGATCCAGGTCGCCTTGATTT
The DNA here is from genome assembly GCA_050173995.1 of Lysobacterales bacterium. Taxonomy (GTDB): domain Bacteria; phylum Pseudomonadota; class Gammaproteobacteria; order Xanthomonadales; family Ahniellaceae; genus 0-14-3-00-62-12. The sequence goes on from JBFXKH010000031.1 coordinate 17,654, forward strand.
CGGTGTACTTGTCGAAGGCGTGCAGGGATTTGTCGCGGCCGTTGCCGGATTGCTTGAAGCCGCCAAACGGTGCGGTCATGTCGCCGCCGTCCCAGTAGTTGACCCAGACGCTGCCGGCGCGCAGCTTGCGTGCGACCCGGTGGGCGCGCGCCAGGTCGCGTGTCCACACCCCGGCGGCCAGGCCGTAGTCGCTGTCGTTGGCGATCGCCAGTGCCTGTTCCTCGCGATCGAAGCCGATCACCGATAGCACCGGGCCGAAGATTTCCTCGCGGGCGATGCGCATGTCCGGGGCGACCTGGTCGAAGATGGTCGGTTCGATATAGAAGCCGCCGGTCTCGGCCAGGCTCTGCGCGCCGCCCAGGCGCAGCCTCGCACCCTGCTCGTGGCCCTGTTCGATATAGCCGAGCACACGCTGCATCTGCGCCTGATCGACCATTGCGCCCATCATTGCGGTCGGTTCGAACGGGTGGCTGGGCGCCAGTTTGCGGCCGGCCGCGGCGACCAGTTCGACGAACGCATCCCTGATGGAATGTTCGACCAGCAGCCGCGAGGCGGCGGTGCAGACCTCGCCCTGGTTGTAGAAAATGCCGCTGGCGGCGGCTTCGGCGGCGCGCTCCAGGTTGGGCGCGTCGGCGAATACCAGGTTCGGGCTCTTGCCGCCGCATTCGACGAAGGCACGTTTCATGTTCGAGCGCCCGGCGCATTGCAGCAGGTGCTTGCCGACCGCGGTCGAGCCGGTAAAGACCAGACCATCGACATCCATATGCAGGGCGAGCGGTTCGCCAGCACCCTTGCCGAATCCCGGCAGCACATTCAATACGCCGGGCGGCAGACCGGCCTCGATCGCCAGTTCGGCCAGGCGCAGCGCGCTCAGCGGGGATTTCTCCGAAGGCTTCAGGATCACCGAATTGCCGGTGGCGAGCGCCGGAGCGATCTTCCACACCGCCATCAGCAGCGGGAAATTCCACGGCACGATCGCCGCGACCACGCCGAGCGGCTCGCGGGTGATCAGGCCGAGCTCGTCGTTGCCGGTGGCGGCGATCTCGCCATAGACCTTGTCGATCGCCTCGCCGGTCCAGCGCATGCAGCGCACGCTGGCGGCGACATCGACCACCAGTGCATCGTTGACCGGCTTGCCCATGTCCAGCGATTCCAGCAAGGCCAGTTCTTCGGCGTGGCTTTCCAGCAATTCGGCAAGGCGCAGCAAGACCTTCTTGCGCTGGGTCGGGCGGCGTTCCGACCAGCCACCGGCCGCGAACACCCGGCGCGCATGGGCCACCGCCAGTTCGACATCGGCCTGCTCGCACTCGGCGACGCGGGTCAGCACCCGGCCATCGATCGGGCTGATGCAATCGAAGGTCTTGCCGGACTGGGCGTCCACATAAGCGCCGTTGATGAATGCCTGGTTGCGCAGGCTGAGACGATCGGCGCGGGCCTGCCAATCGGCGCGGGTGTTTGGGGCTTTCATGGGCTGCGAATCCTTGGGCTGGGGGCTGGTTGCTAGGGGCTAGAGGCTAGGGGCTAGGGGCTGGTTGCTAGGGGCTAGAGGCTAGGGGCTGGCTGCTAGGGACTAGAGGCTAGGGGCTAGGGAAGCGGTGTTGCGATGCCGGCGGCGGCGCCGCCATCGTCATCACAGCGGCCCTGCCCGAGATTGTCGGGTCCACGCCTGCGGCGTTTGACCCGACCTACGACCAATCCGAACACCGAACACCGAAAACCGAAAACCGAAAACGTCGTTGCTAAAAAGTCGTAGGTCGGCTCAAGCCGCGCAGCGGTGGAGCCGACATCGTCAACAGAGCGGCCCTGCCCGAGATTGTCGGGTCCACGCCTGCGGCGTTTGACCCGACCTACGACGAATCCGAACACTGAAAACTGAAAACTGAAAACGTCGTTGCTAAAAAGTCGGCGGTGTGCTGGCGCTGACCAACACCGCCTCGGTCTCGCCGACATTGCGGAAGCGGTGCGGCTGGCGGCTGTCGAAATAATAGGCCTCACCGGCACCGAGTACACGCTGGTAATCGCCGACCGTGACCTCGACCGTGCCGCTGATTACCACCCCGCCTTCCTCGCCATGGTGCGACAGCATGCTGTCGCCGGTATCGGAGCCGGGTGGCATCACCTCGCGCAGGATGCACATCTGGCGCTGCTCCAGGTGCTTGCCGACCAGAAAATAGTGGATGCCATTGGTGCCGAGGTCCGGCTGTTGATCGAGCGCAAAGAATGGACTGTCGTCGCCGTCGTCGCTCAGGTCCAGGGTGAAGAACCCGGCCAGCGAAATCGGGATGCCGTCGAGCAGCTTTTTCAGCGAACTGATCGAAGGGCTGACCTTGTTCTGCTCGATCAGGGAAATGGTGCTGTTGGTCACGCCGACGCGCTTGGCCAGCTCGCGTTGCGAGAGGCCACGGCGTTTGCGCACCAGTTGCAGGCGGATGCCGATATCCATTTCAGATGACCGATGACAGAGGACGGAAGACAGAGGACAGAGGGCAGAAGACAGAAGACAGAAGACAGAAGGGCCAACGCAAGCGCAACTGCGTTTGCTTTTCTCTGTCCTCTGTCCTCTGTCCTCTGTCCTCTGTCTTCTGGACCGGTTCCCGGCGTTCGCCGGGACGACGGGTTCGGGGTTGGGCCGAGGGAAGGTGGTGGGTGTTGCTGAATATTGAACGGTACCCGGCCTTTTTAGGGCAAAACCGGCCCCGTTGTAAAGTTTATTCAACACTGATAGCGTGCCAAGATTGATCGAGGAGCCCCCCATGAGCCAGCAAACCCCCACCCCACGGCCCGATTTCAGTGCCCACTACCGTGATCTGGCGACCAGCGCGCCGGCCGCGCTGGATGCGTTCTGGATGCCGTTCACCGCCAATCGCCAGTACAAGCAGCAGGCACGGCTGCTGGCCAGCGCCGCCGGCATGCATTACCGCACGGTCGATGGCCGCGAGATTCTCGATGGCACCGGCGGGCTGTGGTGCTGCAATGCCGGCCACGCCCGCGACCGCGTGGTCGATGCGGTCAGTCAGCAGATCCGCACCATGGATTTCGCGCCGACCTTCCAGATGGGCCACCCACTGCCGTTCGTGCTGGCCGAGCGCCTGGCCGAGATCGCGCCGGAGCCGCTCAAGCATGTGTTCTTCACCAATTCCGGTTCCGAGTCGGTCGATACCGCGTTGAAAATCGCGCTCGCTTACCACCGCGTGCGCGGCGAAGGCAGTCGCACCCGACTGATCGGCCGTGAGAAGGGCTACCACGGCGTCGGCTTCGGCGGCATTTCGGTCGGCGGCCTGCCCAATAACCGCAAGTTCTTCGGACCCCTGCTACCCGGCATCGATCACTTGCGCCACACCTTCGATCTGCAACGCAATGCCTTCAGCCGCGGCCTGCCCAAACACGGCGTGGAACTGGCCGAGGACCTGGAGCGCCTGGTCGCCCTGCACGATGCCAGCACCATCGCCGCAGTGATCGTCGAGCCGGTGGCCGGCTCGGCCGGGGTGATCCTGCCGCCGGACGGCTATCTCGCGCGGCTGCGCGAAATCTGCGACAAACACGGCATCCTGTTGATCTTCGACGAGGTGATCACCGGCTTCGGGCGGGTCGGCAAGGCCTTCGCCGCGCAGCGTTTCGGGGTCACCCCGGACCTGATCACCACCGCCAAGGGGCTGACCAATGGCAGCGTGCCGATGGGCGCGGTATTCGCCTCCAAAGCGATCCACGACACCTTCATGCACGGCCCGGCTGGCGCCATCGAACTGTTCCATGGCTATACCTATTCCGGGCACCCGCTGGCCTGCGCCGCGGCCCTGGCCACGCTCGACATCTACCGCGAAGAAAACCTGTTCGAACAGGCGATCGCGCTGGGCGATTACTGGGAGGAGGCGATCCACGCGCTGAGGAGCCTGCCGAACGTGATCGACATCCGCAACTTCGGTCTGATCGGGGCGGTCGAGCTTGCGTCCCGCGCTGGCACGGTCGGCGCCCGCGCCTATGAGGTATTCACCAAGTGCTTCTTCGAGCACGGATTGCTGATCCGCGTTACCGGCGACGTGATCGCGCTGTCGCCGCCCTTGATTATCAGCCGCAACCAGATCGACCAGTTGTTCCAGTCGCTGGCCGCGGCGATCCGCGAAGTCGCATAATGCCGGCGCTGGCCAGACCGGCCGGCGCCCACCACTTCCCCACCTGCGAGTGCCAAGCCATGCTGATCGGCGTCCCCAAGGAAATCAAGAATCACGAATACCGCATCGGCCTGACCCCGGCCGGCGCCCGCGAACTGATCGCGCACGGTCACCAGGTGCTGATCCAGCAGGATGGCGGCAAGTCGATCGGCCTGACCGACGAGCTGTACCAGAAGGCCGGCGCCGAGATCGTCGCCAGCGCTGCCGAGATCTTCGCCCGCGCCGAGATGATCATCAAGGTCAAGGAGCCGCAGCCGGTCGAGTGCGCGATGCTGCGCCCCGGGCAACTGCTGTACACCTACCTGCACCTGGCGCCCGACCCGGCGCAGACCAAGGCGCTGGTCGCCTCCGGCTGCACCGCGATCGCCTATGAGACGGTGACCGACCGCAAGGGCGGCCTGCCGCTGCTGGCGCCGATGAGCGAAGTGGCCGGGCGCATGTCGATCCAGGCCGGCGCACACGCCCTGGAAAAAGCCCAGGGCGGCTCCGGCGTGTTGCTCGGCGGTGTGCCCGGGGTGAAACCGGCCGAGGTGCTGGTGATCGGCGGCGGCGTGGTCGGCATCAATGCCGCGCGCATGGCGATGGGCATGAACGCCAATGTCACCATCCTCGATCGTTCGCTCGATCGCTTGAAGTATCTGGACGAACTGTATGGCGATCGCCTGACCACCCTGTATTCGACCCAGGACGCGATCGAGGATCACCTGGCGCAGAGCGATCTGGTCATCGGCGCGGTACTGATCCCTGGCGCGGCCGCGCCCAAGCTGGTCTCGCGCCAGCAGCTCGGGCTGATGCGCCCGGGTTCGGTGCTGGTCGATGTGGCGATCGACCAGGGCGGCTGCTTCGAAACCAGCAAGGCCACCACCCACCAGAACCCGACCTACGAAGTGGACGGCGTGATCCATTACTGCGTGGCCAATATGCCCGGCGGCGTGGCCCGTACCTCGACCTTCGCGCTGACCAATGCCACCCTGCCGTTTGCCCTGCAGCTCGCCGACAAGGGCGGCAAGCGGGCGATGCTGGACGACCCGCATCTGCTCAACGGCCTGAACGTGCACGCGGGCAAGATCACCTTCGAAGCGGTCGCCCGCGACCTGGGCTACGACTACGTGCCGGCGGCCAAGGCCCTGGGCTGAACAAAACTCCCGGTGTTAGCCGGGACGCTGCCTTGTGCAGGGGTGGAAGTAGGGCGGATAAGCGCAGCGCATCCGCCGTCCACGACTTCCAGCCCCGTATCGATCCCGCCCGCATCGCCCAACGCGGCGATCTTGACCCCAGACCGCGGGCCAACCGCAAAGAACGCCAATCGCACCGGCCTGGAGGCAACGAACGCCGGCTTTCCGCGATTGCGGAAAGGAAGTAGGGCGGATAAGCGCAAACGGCGGAGCCGGTCATCCGCCATCGCTCAGCCAGCCACAGCGCCCCGGCGAAGGCGAAATCTCACTGAATCGGCATTCGTCGAGGTTTCCCGTCATCGCCGAGTCGAACCGAACATTGCTGCCTCCGGGTCGGGGCGGTCGATGCACTTTGCCCATGGCTGGCGGAGTCGGGCCGAGGTCGCCAGGTTGGAGGATTCGGACGGGATCGATGCTGGGGTGGAAGTCGCGGACGGTGGATGCGCTGCGCTTATCCACCCTACTTCCGTTACTTCCGCTGGTCGGTCCTCTGTCTGCTGGGCCGGGTGCGCTGCGCTGCATCCCGGCTGTGGGCGGCCCGCTATGGGCTCACCGCACTCTGGTAGCGACTGGTCCAGCGGTGCGGGGTGGCGGCGGTGTAGTTGGCGAGCACGCCTGGGATGGCGGCGCCATTGGTGAAACTCACCGCCCAGAAGCCGACCACCGGCAAGCCGAACAGGCTGTTGCCGGCCAGGTCGGGGCGCGAAATATGCTGTTCGATCCGGCTGTCGACGAATTGGGGTTCCGAACGGTAAAGGTCCAGTCGAAGCGAACCCGTAAGAACCCCAATCCCCGCTGCATCAATATCGGTGGTCAGACGGGATCCGAAAATGCTGCTGGGTACCGAGGCGGAGCTTTGATTGATTGTCAGTACGTTACTAGACCAAGAAAACTGAGGGGAGGGCGGTGGCGGTGGCGGCGGCACCGGACCCGGAAAGCATCCTTCCGATGGGTCGCAAACAAAAATGACTGACCCTGCTTCCCGATCGAAAACCGTTGCTTCGTAATCGGTCCCCGCGTCGACTTCGAAATTGGACAGCCGAAACGGCCGTGTGAACGGCGGGATGGCGGGGCCAGTGCCGATGATCGCCGGGTCCACGTAGTAGTGGCGGGTCGGGAAGGTGACCACCCAATCCGACTGGGCCGCGCCGCCGTCAGTCACGAATTCATTGAACAGGCGCTCGGCCGACAGCACCGCGGAAACCGCGTCGATCGCCCGATCGATCGGGTAGCTCGACACCACCGGCGCGCCCTGGGCGTCGAACACCAGCGCATCGGCACGGTCCGGGGTGGTGTTGGCGCTGGCCAGGTCGGGTAGCGCCGCGCCCGGGCCGGTGTGCTGGATGCTGGCGCTGAAGGCATCCAGGGCGGTGGCGTTGTAGGCCATCAGTCGGCCATTGATCACGTCGACCATCAATCCGGAGCCGAACAATCCGCCGCCGGGTGGCGCGCTGTCGATGCTGCTGTCCTGCAAGGCCCAGTACGCGAAAGCCGGATCGCCGGAAGCCGCGTTCCAGGCTTCGCGCAGCTGGTTGCAATCGGCCGGCACACCGTTGCTGGTATGGGTGATCGCGTCCAGGGTCTTGTGCGTGGAGGCATTGGTGATCTCGCCCATTTCGATCACTTCGATGAAACCTTCGCGGGTGCGCAATAGATCCTCGGGACCGGCATCGTTATTGCTGCCGGTATAGCCGGCATTGCCAAACGGCAGATAGCGGCGCCCGTCGGGCAGGCGCGGCAACGTGGTATTGCCTTTCACCGCCGGCACGGTGCAACTGTTGTCATCGGTCAACAGATTGGCCGCGCCGTCCTCGCTCAGACCAAACAGTACCGAGGTCCAGACATCGAAGGGGGCCAGGTAGACGTTCAGGTCGGCGACCACCCGCGCGTTCATGCCTTCGCGGAAACGCAGCTTGACCGCCTTGCCGCGATCGCTGCCGTTGACCAGGGAAAACAGCGTGTTGTTGATGGCGTTGACCGTGTAGTAGGGGTAGATCAGCGCCTGGCCGCTGCCCTTGGGACTGAGCGACACCGCCTCGGCATTACCCAGGCCGGCGAGCGCCAGCGAACCGGCGGCGATCATCAAAATGCGTTTTTGCATGGTGTTCCTCCAATGAACGGGGCGCCGGGATGGTCGCCTGCCGCAGCGATTCTACGTGAAAAAGCATGACATAGTCGTAGGTCGGGTCAAGCGCCGCAGGCGTGGACCCGACAATCTCGGGCATGGTCGCCGTCGGCCCGATGTCGGCTCCACCGCTGCGCGGTTTGAGCCGACCTACGGATGGGGTGGAAGTCGGGGACTGGGAGATTCGGACGGGATCGATGCTGGGGTGGAAGTCGGGGACGGTGGATGACCGGCTCCGCCGTTGAAAACCGCTGCGCTTATCCACCCTACTTTCGGCAGTCGGGGACGGTGGATCAGCCGAGCAGGCGGATGATGCTGGCTGCGGCTTCGCGGCCGTCGTGGACGGCGGTGACTACCAGGTCGGCGCCGCGCACGTTGTCGCCACCGGCGAACAGGCGCGGGTGGGCGGTCTGGAATGGCAGGCGGCCGGGGCCGCCGACGATCAGGCGCTGGTCCGGGTGACGGTCGGGCGCGAGTGCAGAGAGCCAGTCCGGTGGATCGGCGCGGAAGCCGAACGCGGTGATCACCACGTCGGCCGCGAGCACGGCCTCGCTGCCGGGGATGGCTTCGGGCTGGCCGTCGCGTCCCCGGCCGGGCCGGGTCTCGACCAGGCGCAGCCCGCTGACCGCGCCCTCACCCTCGATCGCCAGCGGTTGGCGGTTGAACAGGAACACCACGCCTTCGTCGCGGGCATTCTTGACTTCGCGCCGCGAACCCGGCATCGCCGCTTGGTCGCGGCGGTACACGCAGCTGACCGCGGCCGCACCGAGGCGGATCGCGGTTCGCACGCAGTCCATGCCGGTGTCGCCGCCGCCCAGCACCAGCACGCGCCGACCCTTGATCTCGGGCATCGGCAGTGGGCCGGCCCAGCCGGCAATCGGCAGGGTTTCCGGGTTCGGGCTGCCAAGCACGGCACGGCCATTGGCGATCAGGAACGGTAGCGCCGGCAGCACCCCGGCCAGGTGCTGGCCGGGCAGGGCGGCATCGACATAGCGATAGGCGCCGGTGCCCAGAAACACCGCAGCGTATTCGCCCAGCAGTTGTTCGATGCCAAGATCGCGGCCGATTTCGACGCCCAGATGAAACTTCACCCCCATCGCCTCCAGTACCGCGCGGCGGGTGGCGATCACGGATTTTTCCAGCTTGAACGGCGGGATGCCGAAGGTCAGCAGTCCGCCGATTTCCTCATAACGATCGAACACATGGGCTTCGATCCCGGCCCGGGCCAGACGGTCGGCGGCGCTCAATCCGGCCGGTCCAGCGCCGACCACGGCGACCCGCTGGCCGGTGACCGGAGCCTGCGCCAGGTTCGGCCGCCAGCCCTGCTTGAAGGCCTCATCGACGATGTATTTTTCAACCGCGCCGATGCTCACCGCCTCGAAGCCGACATTGATCGTGCAGGCGCCTTCGCACAGTCGATCCTGCGGGCACACCCGGCCGCAGATCTCCGGCAGCGGGTTGGTCTCGTGGGCCAGTTCTGCTGCCTCGAACAGGCGGCCTTCCTGGACCAGCGACAGCCAGTTCGGAATGTCGTTGTGCACCGGACACTTCCACTCGCAATACGGATTGCCGCAGTCCAGGCAGCGGCTCGATTGTTCGGCGGCGGTGGCGGCGTCGTAGTGGCCGTAGATCTCGTTCCACTCGCGGATGCGCAGCGCGACCGGCGCCTCGCGCGGGCTCTGCCTCGGCACATCGATGAATTGGAAAACCTTCTTGCCGGCCATCATGCTGCCCTGCGCAGGGTGTCGATCAGCGATTCGATGCTCGCCGCCTTGGGTTTGACCAGCCAGAACTTGCCGAGGAAGTCGCGGTAATCGGTTAGCAGGGTGCGGCCCCAGGCGCTGTTGGTCTCGAATACGTGCTGCACCACCAGTTGCCGCAGGTGCTGCAAGTGGTGCTCCATGCCCTCCGGCGACAGCCGCAGGATATCGATCAGCTCGTGGTTGTAGCGATCGACGAACTCGCGCTCGACATCCAGCACATAAGCAAAACCGCCGGTGAAGCCGGCGCCGAAGTTCATGCCGGTGCGGCCGAGCACCGCGACCACGCCGCCGGTCATGTATTCGCAGCAATGGTCGCCAGCGCCTTCGACCACCGCGGTGGCGCCGGAATTGCGCACCGCGAAGCGCTCGCCAGCGCGGCCGGCGGCATACAGTTCGCCACCGGTGGCGCCGTACAGGCAGGTGTTGCCGAGGATCGGCGATTCCTTGGCCAGGTAGCCGGCGTGGCGCGGTGGCGCGATCACGATCTTGCCGTCGGCCATGCCCTTGCCGACGTAGTCGTTGGCGTCGCCCTCCAGGTGCAGGTGCAGGCCGCCGACGTTCCAGGCGCCGAAGCTCTGCCCGGCGGCGCCCTGGAAGCGCAGCGTGATCGGATGTTCACTGAGGCCATGGTTGCCGTGCTGACGCGCGATCATGCCGGCGATGCGGGCGCCGATCGAGCGGTCCGAGTTCTTGATCGGATAGTGCCACTCGCCGCCGCTTTTATCGGCGATCGCGGCGCCCAGATCGGCCTGCATGCGTTGCGCGAGTGCGGCCGGGTCGCGCGGCGGATTGCTGCCATCGGCCATGCAATAGCGGGCGTCGCCGACCAGTTCGCTGTCCGACAGCAGCGGCCCGAGATCGAGACCGCGTTGCTTGGCGGTGCTGCCTTCCAGCATCACCAGCAGGTCGGTGCGTCCGATCAACTGGTCGAGCGAGGCGACCCCGAGCCGGGCCAGCCATTCGCGGGTCTCCATCGCGACAAACCGGAAATAGTTCATCAC
>JBFXKH010000032.1:0-27451 GCA_050173995.1 Lysobacterales bacterium
CGTGCGTGCAATACCGCGAGCAGGCCCTGATGGAACACCAGGGTGGCAACGAAGCCGGCCACGAACCAATGGAGAAACCGCATGCGACACCTCCGCGAGCTGCCGGCCCGAACGTCTGGCCGTGCTTAATGGTCCACGATAGCGCCGACAAAGGGAAGTCCTGCCGAACGCTTGGGTCCACGATAGCGTCGGCAAAGGGAAGCCCCGCCCGAACGACCTGCGCCGCGCTACCATCGGCCCATGGAAGTTCTGCTGATTACCTTCGACGACTTGATGGACGCGGAAATTTTCGCCGGCCTGCTGCGCGACCACGGCGTGCCGGCCAGGATTGAAAACTCGCATACCTTGGCGGTGAACTGGCTGTGGGGTCCGGCGCTGGGCTTTTTCAAGATAATGGTGCCCAAGGCGCAGTTGCTTTCGGCGCGCGGCCTGCACTCGCGTTGGCAGCAGGGTGAATTCGCCCTCGATCACCACCCTGGGGACGAACGACCCGCCACGCTGGGCGATGACTGAGCCGCTATCCGGAAATCGACCGACGGAACAGGCCTGCACCCGCTGCGGCGCCTGCCAACCGGTCTGCCCACAAGGCCTGTCGCCGATGGCCCTGCACCTCGCTGTCCGCGCGCTCGACTGGCCGCAGCTCAGCACCCTGCGGCTCAACGACTGCACCGAGTGCGCAGCCTGCGAGCCAGTCTGCCCTAGCGCAATCGCCCTGGTCGCCGATTTTCGCTTTGCCCGCGCCTACCTGGCCTGGCACGCCGCGGAGCGGGAACGCGCCGACGCCGCGCGCGCGCGCTATCAGGCGCGACAAAAGCGCCTGGCGGCCGAGGAAATTGGACGACAGCAGCGTTTGCGGGCGGCGGAACCGCCCGCGGCGGACGCCGCGGCAGCCACGCGCTCGATGCTGGAAGCAGCGCTGGCGCGTGCCCGCGACAAACAAAAAAAACGGCCGTCGTGATGACACGACGGCCGTCTCCATTCCGCATGAAAGCTCAGGCGCGCAGCTTGGCACCCGCCAGCACCAGCACGACAGCAAGTGCCACCAGCACGCCGCCGGACAAGTAGCCGAAGAACGGCGCCAGCATCAGGAAGCACAGGCCGAACACCAGTGCGCCCAGGCCCCAGGCGGTCATGTCGAACAGTGGCTTGGGATAGACATCGGCCTTGAGCAGACGCGACAGCAGATGATCCAGACTGAGCCGCCCGGCGCCATTGAACACCAGCGGCAGGAACATGATCGCAAACAGCAGCGGCAGCTTGAAGTTGCCGTAGCCATCACCGCTGACCGCGTAGCCCTTGACCAGGTCCGACCAGCCGGTGAAAGCTTCGGGGAAATGTACGGCGGTGGTCGCCACAAAGGTCAGGAACAGCAAGGCAAACGCCCAGAACCGGGTAAACAGACCGAGCCAAAGGAATACGCCGCCGGCCAGCTCGGTCCAGGTGGCGATCTGCCAGCTGAAGTCGGCCGGAACCACGTTGACCGGAAATGGAAAGCTGGACTGGATCTCGGTGAACCAGTTGTCACCGCGAAATTTTTCCAGTCCGGCTTCGAAAAACTCCCAGCCGAGAATCAGGCGCAGAAACAGATTGGGAACCACATCGCCCACCGCACGCAGGCGCGAACTCAGGTTCTGCCAGAGATCCACACCGGAATTTGTCAACCAGCCCATTGCATTCTCCTCGATCAGTTTGGTTCCAACAGGGTACCGAGCACGATGTCGCGGTCCTTGAATCCTTGCAAGGTAGCCAGCGCTCCGTCCACCAGCGCGTCGCGCGCACTGGCATCGGCACCGGACGCGATCACGGCGTCGACCAGCGCGCCGACCAGATCAAGACCCGATACTCCGGGATTGTCTTTCAGCAATTGCAGCAATTGGAACGACAGGGGGTTGAGTTCGGTGAAGCCGATGCGATCCTGGCGATTGCGTACCACCACCAACAGGGTGGGTTGGTCGGCCGGCGACTCCGGCTGGAACTCATGGCGGATGCGGTGCACCGGGAAGCGGTACTGCAGCGCCCAAGCCAGCGGCGAAACCAGCGGCGCGCCCTGGGCCAGATCGCCGTGAGGATCATGCGCGATCGCGTCGATATCGTGTTCGTCGATGGTCAGCGCCAGTTCTACCCATTCGTAGTGCCCAAGTTCGGGCAGAAACGGCGGGTCGTCTTCGCCGCGTGCGGCGCGGGTTTCCAGATAGCGATTGAATTCGCGACCGATCTCGGTGAACAACGGCGTGTGTGATTGGTGCTCGGCGTAGAACCGACGCAACAGCTTCAGCCAGCGCTGTTCGCCGAGCAAACGCTTGATCACCGGGAAACCGATCGACAGCAGATTATCGACGTTGTTGAAGAACAGATCGCGGTAGATCTTGAGCCGGCGATCCTCGATCCCGGCGACCGGAGGATAGACCGCGGGATCGCGCAGATGGGCGGCGAACCGGTACTGCAGCTCCCTGAAATCGGGGACAACCTCAGCCATGCGCCACCGCCTGCGAGACGGTGACCTGATCCGGTACCGGGCGCCGCTGCATGCTGCGGATGGTCTCGACTTCGGCCAGCAACTCGGCCAATGGCGGGAAGTTGAAGTCGCGTTCGAGCAGGGTCGGCATCACCCCAAATTCGACATAGGCGGCCTTGAGCAGTGACCAGACGTCAGCGATCACCTCGGCACCATGGCTGTCCACGATCAGGTCGGCGGCCTCGTTGAAATGGCCGGCGATATGACAATAGGCCACGCGCTCGCCGGGCAGGCCGCGCAGAAAGGCCAGCGGGTCGTAGCGGTGGTTGACGCTGTTGACGTAGATGTTGTTGACGTCGAGCAGAAGATCGCAGTCGGCGCGCTCGAGCACCCGATTGATGAAATCGAGTTCGCTCATTTCGGCACCGACACTGGCGTAATACGAGATATTTTCCATCGCGATGCGCCGCCCGAGCAGATCCTGGACGCGGCCGATGCGTTCGGCAACATGATCGGCGGCGGCCTCGGTAAACGGGATCGGCATCAGATCGTAGAGATGCCCATCGTCCGAGCAATAGGAAAGGTGTTCGCTGTACAGGCGGACCCGGTGTTCGTCGAGGAACCGCCGAAGTTTGGCCAGAAACGTCTCGTCCAGCGGGGACGGTGCCCCGATCGACAAAGACAGGCCATGTGCGACCAACGGAAAGCGTTCGCTATACGAACGTAATTGGCGGCCGAGCTGGCCGCCGACATGGATCCAGTTTTCCGGCGCGACTTCCAGGAAGTCGAATCCGGAGAAACCGTCCCGGGTTGCCCCGGCTTCCTGCAACGGGCCCAGCAGGGCCCGTCGCAGGCCCAGTCCAGCGCCGTTTACGGCATAAGAACGTGGACTGGTTTTCATCGCAATCAAACGCCGTGGATCAATGCTTCTCGCCGCAGCTGCCTTCGGCCTTGGCCTTGCCTTCACCACAGCTGCCTTCGCCCTTGGCCTTGCCCTCGCCACAGCTGCCTTCGGCCTTGGCCTTGCCTTCGCCACAGCTGCCTTCGCCCTTGGCCTTGCCTTCGCCACAACTGCCTTCGGCGTGCGCCTTGTCGCCTTCCGCGGCAGCGGCCTTGCCCTTGGTGGCGCCACACTTGCCTTCGCCACACTTGCCTTCCGCCGGCTTGGCCGCGCCTTCTTCGCCAACCAGCATGTAGCCGTTGCCGAGATCATTGAGCGAGAACGAAGACGCATTGGCCAAGCCGACCGAGCCGAGCAGCGCAGCACCGATGGTCAAAGCCAGGGGGTTGATGATTTTCTTGGACATGTCGGACTCCAATTGCATAGCGGGAAAACGCCCGCCTTCGTTGTCGCTGATGCGACTAGGTGGTATGCGTACACGCCACCGCCGCTGGAGTTTACCCCGGCACGGCGCTTGACGCTAAGGCGTGGTCCCCGACCGCTGGCCGGGTTCCCCCTTAGTGACCGCCAAGACCGGCAACAGCGACGCGAGCTTTCAAGCGGCCAGACATTCGCACGGCCGGCCAGCACCGTGGTTCAGCCGGGACTCAAGTTCGGCGCCGCGGCCTGGACCCAGAGCCGGTTTTGGCTGGCTTCGCAACGATCACGGGTTTGCTCCGGTACGCGCACCACGCCGCCACGGCACAGGCCCCGCAATCCGGTTTGCGTGCCTTGCAGACGTAGCGACCATGCAGAATCAGCCAGTGGTGGGCATCGTGCAGGAACTCGCCTGGAACGGCGCGCAACAAGGCATTTTCTACCGCCAACGGGTTCTTGCCGCGGGCCAGGCCGGTGCGGTTGGCGACCCGGAAGATATGCGTATCGACGGCCAGAGTCGGCTGCCCAAACGCTGTATTCAGCACCACATTGGCGGTTTTACGGCCGACGCCGGGCAAGGCTTCGAGGGCGGCGCGCTGGTCCGGCACCCGGCCGGCATGATTGTCGACCAGGATTCGGCAGGTCGCGATCACATGCCGGGCCTTGGTATTGAACAAGCCGATCGTGCTGATGCAGTCTTTCAACCCTTCCTCGCCCAGCGCCAGCATTGCGGCTGGGGTCGGTGCCAGGGCGAACAGCCGGCGGGTCGCCTTGTTGACCGAAACATCGGTGGCCTGGGCGGACAGCATCACTGCGATCAGCAACTCGAACGCATCGCGGTACTTGAGTTCTGTGGTCGGATGCGGGTTCAACTCCCGCAATCGGCAGAAGAACGCGATACGGTCGGCGAGTTTCATGGTCTGAACGGGAGACGGGAGACGGGCATTGTAGGGGCGACCCGGTGGGTTGCCCCAGTCGCGACGTACCGTCGCTCCCACATTTCTCCCCATTCCCCGTTCCCCGCTCCACCACTGGTATATCCGCTCGCGCCGGCCTTGCTATCCTCACCGCATGCAACCGATTCGATTCTCTCCGCTGCTTTGCGAACGCTTCCGTGGATTCCTGCCGGTGGTCGTCGATGTCGAGACCGGCGGATTTTCTGCCGAACGAGACGCCCTGCTCGAAATAGCGGCGATCCCGCTTGGCATGAACGCGAGCGGCGAGCTGGTGCGTGGCGAGACCGTCACCACCCATGTGGTGCCGTTTCCGGGCGCCAATCTGGACCCTCGGGCGCTGGAGATCACTGGCATCGACCCCGGCCACCCATTCCGCGGCGCCCTGGACGAACGCGCCGCGCTCGAACACATCTTTCACCCGATCCGTCGAGCGCTGAAAGCGAGCGGCTGCACCCGCGCCATCCTGGTCGGGCACAACGCCAATTTCGACCTGGGCTTCCTCAATGCCGCGATCGCCCGAACCGGGCACAAGCGCTCGCCGTTTCACCCATTCAGCAGCTTCGATACGGTCTCGCTGGCCGGCCTCGCGCTCGGCCAGACGGTGCTGGCCAAGGCGGTTTACGCGGCCGGGATGGCGTTCGACAATGACCAGGCGCACTCGGCGGTATACGACACCGAGCGCACCGCCGATCTGTTTTGTGCGATCGTCAATCAGTGGAAGCGCTTTGTCGACCACGCCGCCGACGCCCGCCCTCCGGGCAATGGCGGTCAACCGGCGCTGGACGACAATGCCCTGCCAAGCGCGCGCGACGCGGTTATGGGGGTGTGAGATGCCGATCTACGAATACCGGGCCCGCGCCGAAGGCTGCCCGTACTGCCGCGAGCGATTCGAAGTTTTCCAGCATCTTTCCGAACCGGCGCTCGAAGACTGCCCGCACTGCGGCCAGCCCTGCCAGCGACTGATCTCAGCACCGAATGTGGCCATCGGCGGCGCCCACCTGCTCAAGGAAAAACATTTTTCCGAACGCGGCTTCACCCAGTACCGGCGCACCGAAAAGGGCAAGTACGAAAAGACCGCCGGCCCCGGGCCAGACAAGATCAGCGGCGACTGAAGCGCCTAGCGCAACTGCGTAGGGGCTAGAGGCTAGAGGCTGGGAACATAGACCCTATGAGCGCAGCGAATTCGCTGCGCTCAGTACAACCTATGCTTTTGCGCTCGACACAAGCGAGGCACTGCGCTGTCTTAGCGCTTCGAACAGGGCAATGCCGGCGGCCACCGAGACATTCAGGGATTCCATTTCGCCCGGCATTGGGATGCGCGCCAGGAAATCGCAATGTTCGCGGGTCAGACGGCGCATGCCGGTGTCTTCCGCGCCCATCGCGATCGCCACCGGGCCGCGCAGATCCTGGGCATACAACGAGGTCTCGGCCTCGCCTTCCAGCCCGGTGATCCACACGCCGGCATCGCGCAGCACCTGCATCGCCCGCGCCAGGTTGGTCGCGCGCACGATCGGCACGCGATCGGCGGCCCCGGCCGAGGCCCGCCGCACGGTGGCATTGGTCGGCGCGGCGCGGTCCTTGGGCACGATCACCGCGGTCGCCCGTGCGGCCAGTGCGCTGCGCAGGCAGGCACCGAAATTGTGCGGGTCGGTGATCTCATCGAGCACCAGAAACAAGGCCGCGCTTCCGGCCTGTTCGAGCAGGCGCGGCAGATCGCTTTCGGCGAGCGCGGCCGGCGCGTCATAAAACGCGACCACGCCCTGGTGGCGTTCGCCCTGGGTCAGCTTGTCCAGCGCCTGCGCGCTGCGGTGGTGCACACGCACGCCGCGTGCCTTGGCGTCTTCGACCAGTTCCTTGACCCGCGGGTTGCGCGAATCCTCGGCGACCAGCAATTCGCCGACATGGTCGCTGTCGTGGCGCAGCGCCGATTCGACCGCGTGGATGCCGGCCAGAATATCCTTGCTCATCGCCTGCGCTTCTTTTTGACCGCGACCGCCGACGGCTCGGGATTACCCTCGAATCCCTCCCGCACCAGACGCAGATCGACCTTGCGTTCTTCCATGCTGGCGCGCAGTACCTGCACGCGCAGCGCGTCGCCGAGACGAAACTTGAGGCCGCGCCGCTCGCCAGCGATCTCGCGCCGGGCCGGGTCGAAGTGGTAATAGTCGTTCGGCAACTGGGTGACGTGGATCAAGCCACTGACGCCGGTATCGGCGATCTGCACGAACAGACCGAAGGCGGTGACCCCGGCGACGATGCCATCGAATTCCGAGCCGACGTGCTTGCTCATCCAGGCGCACTGGTAGCGGTCATCGACCTCGCGTTCGGCCTCGTCGGCGCGCCGTTCGCGCGCCGAGCAATGCGTGGTCAGCGACTGCATGTCGTGCTCGTTGTAGGTGTAATCGCGCGCCTTGCCACCGGCCAGGGCATGGCGGATGGCGCGATGCACCAGCAGATCCGGATAGCGCCGGATCGGAGAGGTGAAGTGGGTATACGCAGACAAGGCCAGCCCAAAATGGCCATGACACTCCGGCGCATACACCGCGAGACTCTGCGCGCGCAGCAGCACCGACTGCAGCAGCGCCGCTTCCGGACGCTTGGCGACCTTGCGGATCAGGCTGGCAAAATCGCTGGGCTTGACTTCGGCGTGGGCCGGCATGCGCAGGCCGAATTCACGCAGGAACTCCTGCAGGTCGGCGTATTTCTCTTCGGGCGGCGCCGCGTGTACCCGGTACGGCGCGGGAATCTTGGCGTGACTGAGAAACCGCGCCGATTCGACGTTGGCCGCGATCATGCACTCCTCGACCAGTCGGTGCGCGTCGTTGCGCGCCTGCGGTTGCAGCGCCAGCACTTCACCGGCGGCGCCCAGCCTGAACTTCACCTCTTTGCTGTCGAAGTCGATCGCGCCACGTGCAATCCGCGCCTTGGCCAGCAACCGGTACAGGGCGTGCAGATGTTCCAGTTGCGGCATGAGATCGCCAATCGCCGCGCGCTCGCCGGGGTCGCGCTCGCCCAGCGCCCGCCACACGCGGGTGTAGGTCAGCCGTGCGTGCGAACGCATCAGCGCCGGGTAGAAGCGCGAGCGCACCACTTCGCCAGTGCGGTCAATGTGCATGTCGCAGACCATGCACAGCCGATCGACCTTGGGATTCAGCGAACAAATACCGTTGGATAGCGTCTCCGGCAGCATCGGCACCACGAAGCCGGGGAAATACACCGAGGTGGCGCGCTCCAGCGCGCAGCGATCGAGCGCGCTGTCCGGCTGCACGTAATGCGAGACATCGGCGATCGCGACCAGCAGCCGGTAGCCGTCGCGGTGCCGCTCGCAATACAGCGCATCATCGAAATCGCGGGCGTCTTCGCCGTCGATGGTAACCAGCGGCAGCGCTCGGATATCCTCGCGTCCGACGTGCGCACTGGCGTCGACTTCGGGCGCGACCTGGGCGGCTTCGCGCTGGGTGTCGGCCGGAAATTCATTGGGCAGGCCATGCGATTCGATCGCCACGCGCACGATCAGGCTGGCTTCCAGGCGATCACCGAGCACCGCGACCACGCGACCGATCGGTGGCCGGTCGCGCGCCGGCGGTTCGCTGATTTCGGCGATCACGATCTGACCGGTATGTGCGCCCTGCTGGGCGTCGGCCGGAATCATCACATCCAGGTGCAGGCGGCGATCGTCGGGGATCACGAAGCCGACCCCGGCGCGCTGATCGAAGCGACCGACCAGGCGCGGGCGGCGTCGCTCCAGCACCTCGACGATGGCCGCCTCGCGCCGACCGCGGCGGTCATGGCCACTGACATTGACCAGTACGCGATCGCCGTGCATGACCGCGCGCATTTCGTTGGGTGGCAGGAACAGGTCCTCGCCGCCGGCATCGGGACGCAGAAAGCCGAATCCATCCGGGTTGGCGATCACGCTGCCGGCGATCAGGTCGAGTTTGCCGGCCAGCCCATAGCCGCCGCGGCGATTGACCAGCAACTGGCCGTCGCGGACCATCGCCGACAGGCGCCGGGTCAGGGCATCCTGGGAAGCGTCATCGCGATAGTCGAGCAATTCGGCGATGCGCTCTGCGGTCAGGATCGCCCCCTGTTGATCGAGGAACGCCAGCAGTCCTTCGCGGCTAAGGATCGGCTGCGCGTAGCGCAGCGCTTCGCGTTCGGCCTGCGGGTCGAACGGCGCGGCCTGGCGTCCGCCTCTGGCCGGCGCGGACTTTACCGCCGGTTTGGTCGCCGCGGCTGCGGGTTGCTGGCTGCGGCGACGCGAACGGCCGGTTGGGTCAGCAGTCCCCTTGCCCGCACCCGGCGCCGTGCCGGTGGGCGGAAACTCCGGCGGAAACCAGGGTGGGCGGGCCGCTGATTTGCGGGCGGACTGCGTCTGTTTCGCGGTGCCGCCCGCGGCGGCTGGTGGACGCGCGCCACCCGGCTTGCTGCTCTTGTCGCTTTTTCGATTGGTCATAGCCCGCCATGGTAGTGCAAGCGGCCGGTCCTGGTCGGCGGTTTCGGCCGCCGCCAGCGGAAAGCGCAGCATCCACCGCTACGACTCAGCCGTGTTCGGGTCGCTCCACCAACTCGATCAACTCGCCGTCGGAGGCGAACAGAGCATACTCGGAGGCACTGAGCGCCTCGGCAAAGGCAGCCGGCTGGCGATAGCTCAAGCCCCGCCTGCGAACCCAGCCAGGTATGCGCGGATGCTCGATTGGCCAGATCGGCTCCGGGGGATTTTGGTTGGGTGCGGGCATGCGGCTCACCTGGGCTGAACGCGCGCCGATTCTATGACGATTGCCCGGGCCTGGTTATGATCCGGTTGGCAAGTCGTCCCGCCCGTCGCATCAAACCCACGGAATTCTCCGATGCTTTTATCGCTCGCCGCCATCGCCAGTGGTGCCGCACTTGGCGCCACCCTGCGCTGGCTGCTTGGCTTGTCGCTGAACGCGCTATTTCCTGCCATTCCACCGGGCACGCTGGCGGCCAATTTGATCGGCGGTTATCTGGTCGGTGTGGCGATTGCGGTGTTCCCGCAGATGCCAGCGCTGGCGCCGGAATGGCGGCTGTTCGTGATCACCGGCCTGCTCGGCGGATTGACCACGTTCTCGACCTTTTCCGCTGAAGTCAGCGCGCAGTTGCTGCAAGGCCGGTTATTCTGGGCCGGCGGCGCGATCGCCGCGCATGTGCTGGGCTCGATCGGCATGACCCTGCTTGGTCTGGCCACGGTCGCTGCGTGGAAACATCTGTGATCGGGAGCAGGCCATGCACGGCTTCCAACTGACGTTCTTTGCCCAGCAGGACCGCAAACATGCCGGTCTGCCGATGTCCGAATGCCATTGAATTCGGCAGCACCGGCGCCATCTAGGTTGCCATTACCGGCCGCGATTTTTGGCCGCCAACCTCGCCAGGTCCGCCATGAGTCGTTTGGTCTATTGCGTCCGCTATCACCAGGAATTACCCGGGCTGGATTTCGCGCCTTATCCCGGAGAACTGGGCCAGCGCCTGTATGTCTCGGTCTCGGCGCAGGCCTGGCAGGACTGGCTGGCGCACCAGACCCTGCTGATCAACGAAAACCGCCTGTCGCCGATCGAACCCAAGACCAAGGCGATGCTGCGCGAGGCGCTTGAGCAATACTTTTTCGGCGAGAACGCGGCGCAACCGCCGCCCGGCTTTACGCCGCCGCATTAAGCCCCACAGCAGCACGGCGGGAGCCCTAAAACAAAAAAGGCCCGCGCGCAGCGCAGGCCCTGACTTATCTGGCTCCCCGAGCTGGATTCGAACCAGCGACACACGGATTAACAGTCCGTTGCTCTACCGACTGAGCTATCGGGGAATGATTGAGCCGCACATTTTCGGTGGCGGCAGCGGTTCTGTCAAGCAGCTTTAGGGAGTTGGGGGCACGGGGAACGGGAGGGGCAGAAGTCAGAAGCGCCGCCGCCCCGTCGCAGGCCGGGGCCCAGTCCCGGCCTTACCGGTATCTCCCGGCACTGGGTCCCGGCGTTCGCCGGGACGACGTCTCGCTTCCCCGTTCCCCGTTCCCCGTTCCGCGCCCTACAACCTTGCCGCCAACCGGGTGCCCTGGTCGATGGCGCGCTTGGCGTCGAGTTCGGCGGCGACATCGGCGCCACCGATCACATGCGCGCGCTGGCCAGCGGCGATCAGTGCGTCGTACAGCGCGCGGTCCGGTTCCTGACCAGCGCAGACGATTACGTTGTCCACCGCCAGGCAGCGTTCGGCGCCGTCGATGCGCACATGCAGGCCGGCGTCGTCGACGCGCAAGTAATCGACCCCACCCAACATCTGCACCTGCTTCATGCGCAGGGCCGCGCGGTGCACCCAGCCGCTGGTCTTGTTCAAGCGCTTGCCGGGCGCGCCGGCACTGCGTTGCAGCAGATAGACCTGGCGTTCGGGTGGTTCCGGCTGCGGCTTGACGCCCTCGACCCCGCCGCGCGCGCTGAAGCTCGCATCCACGCCCCATTCGCGCCGCCACAGCACCGGGTCGAGCGTGGCCGAATGGCGACCGGCGACCAGGAACTCGGCGACATCGAAGCCGATCCCGCCAGCACCGATGATGGCGACCGTGCGGCCCACTGCCGCCGCGCCGGTCAGCACGTCGGTGTACCTCAGTACCTTGGCGTGGTCGGCGCCTTCGAGTTGCAGGCGGCGCGGGCGGATGCCGGTCGCCACCACGACTTGATCGAAGCCGGCCAGCGCCGCGGCATCGACCCGAGTGGACAGATGCAGTTCGATACCGAGTTGCTCGATACGGTATTGGAAGTAGCGCAGGGTCTCGTGGAATTCTTCCTTTCCGGGTATGCGTTTGGCCAGATTGAACTGCCCGCCGATCTCGGCGGCGGCGTCATACAGGTGGACACGATGGCCACGTTCGGCCAGGGTAGTGGCGGCAGCCAGTCCGGCCGGCCCGGCCCCGACCACGGCGAAGCGCTGCGGGCGCGGGCTCGGTCGAATCACCAATTCACGTTCGGCACAGGCGCGCGGGTTGACCAGGCAGGAAGCGCGCTTCTGTTCGAATACGTGATCCAGGCAGGCCTGGTTACAGGCGATGCAGGTATTGATCGCGCGCGAGTCGCCACGCGCCGCCTTGTTTACCCATTCCGGGTCGGCAAGCAGCGGCCGCGCCATCGAGACCAGATCGCACTGGCCGCTGGCCAGCAACTGCTCGGCAACCTCGGGCATGTTGATGCGGTTGCTGGCCACCACCGGCACCCCGACTTCACCGCGAATACGCTGTGTGGCAAAGGCAAACGCGGCGCGCGGCACGCTGGTGACGATGGTCGGGATGCGGGCCTCGTGCCAGCCGATACCGGTGTTGATGATGCTGGCCCCAGCCGCGGCGATGGCCCGGCCCAGAGCGACCACCTCGTCGATGCTCTGACCGCCTTCGACCAGGTCCAATACCGACAAACGATAGATGATGATGAAATCGCGACCGACCTTTTCGCGGA
Source organism: Lysobacterales bacterium (assembly GCA_050173995.1). Lineage (GTDB taxonomy): Bacteria > Pseudomonadota > Gammaproteobacteria > Xanthomonadales > Ahniellaceae > 0-14-3-00-62-12. Next base: position 12,181 of record JBFXKH010000032.1, read on the forward strand.
TGCCGCGCACGATCTCGATTGGAAAGCGCATGCGTCGCTCGGCATCGCCACCCCACGCATCATCGCGATGGTTGGTACGTGCGCACAAAAACTGGTTGATCAGATAGCCCTCGGAGCCCATCACCTCGACCCCGTCGTAGCCGGCCTCGCGGGCGAGCGCGGCGCAATTCACGAAATCCGCAATCGTGCGTTCGACCCCGCGCGCCGATAGCGCTTGCGGTTTGAACGGATTGATCGGCGCCTTGATCGCGCTCGGTGCTACCGACAGAGGGTGGTAACCATAACGGCCGGCGTGCAGGATCTGCATGGCAATCTTGCCGTCTTCGGCATGCACCGCCGTGGTCAGCTTGCGGTGGCGGGCAACTTCCCAAGGCCAGCTCAATTTGGAACCAAAGGGCGACAGCCAACCGCGCACATTGGGCGCGACACCGCCGGTCACCATCAACGCCACACCACCACGGGCGCGCTCGGCGAAATACGCCGCCAGGTCATCGAACTCGCGCGCACGGTCTTCCATGCCAGTATGCATCGAGCCCATGATCACCCGGTTTTTCAAGGTGGTAAAGCCGAGATCGAGCGGGGCGAACAGGTGCGGAAAGGCGGCCGCGCCGGCGTCGGCGCTTGCGGAGGCGGTCATGGTCTGGCCTGCGACAGAAAGGGAAGCCAAAGCTGGCACAGAGGCGGTCGAGCTTGCAAGCCTGGAGGGCGGGGAACGGGGAACGGGGCTTCGCTGTTGTGGGAGCGACGGCACGTCGCGACTTGGCTATCGAAGGCGCAGTCGCGACGTGCCGTCGCTCCCACAATCCCTGTTCCCTGTTCCCTGTTCCCTGCTCCCTGTTCCCTGCCCCGCTAACCGCGCTCGCCGGCCGCAGCCAGTTGCGCCAGACGCCGGATCGCGACGGATACGGTCGGATAATCCATATTGAGCTGGCTGCGCATGTCGGCGAGCATGCCCAGGGTGAAACGCAGGGTGGCATCGTCGCGCGCCAGCCAGCTGTGCAGTAGCGCCGCGCAATCCGCATCGTTTGACCCTGCCAGAATCTGGGCGGTCAAGGCGCGTTGTTGCGCAAGCAACTCGTCGCGGGCAACACCGCGGGCGAGCGCGTGCCAGCGACCGTCGACCGGCAATTCTTCGATACGCCCCTGCAACCAGCGCAGCGACAGGCGATCGCCAAGACCGAAATAAACCGCAGCGACCCGTGCCAAGGGCCGCTTCTGATCGAGCGCCACCTCGATAACGTCGAATGCCGAGGCCAGCAACGGCAGGTGGCTGAGCGATTCCGCCAATCCCGCCGAGAAACCCGTCGCCTGCCATTCGGCCTGGTCGGTGGCGGCGGACTGCAAATCGTCTTCCGCCAGCACCGACCGGAGCAACGCGCGCAATTCGGCGATCGGGCCGGCGTAGCGATCGACTGCCTCGGCGAAATCCAATCGCTGATCGTGGCGGCTGAGCAGCCAGCGGGTCAGATGACGCAGCAAGGTCCAAATGCGCAGCAGGGCGTCGATCTGTGCGTCGCCATGCACGGCGGTGCTGGTTTCGATCTCCACCCACAGGGCGCGCGCGTCGATGACTTCGCGTGCGATCGAGTAGGCCTTGGCGATCTGCGCCGGTTCGGCGCCGGTGTCTTCCTGCATGCGCATGACGAAGGTGGCGCCCATGCGATTGACTGTCGAATTGGTCACCGCGGTAGCGATGATCTCGCGCCGCAGCGGGTGCCGCTCCATCTGCTCACGGTAGGCTTCCTGCATGGGCAGCGGGAAATAACGAACCAATTCCTTGGCCAGGTACGGGTCTTCCGGCACGTCCGAGGCGAGCATTTGATTGAACAGCACGATCTTCGAATACGACAGCAGAATCGACAGCTCGGGCCGGGTCAGGCCGAGTCCGCGCTTTTTCCGCTCGGAGAACTCGGCGTCGCTGGGCAGATACTCGATCGCGCGGTCGAGCTGGCCGGCGGCTTCCAGGGTACGAATGAAATGCTGCTTGGAACCCAGGCGGCGCACGCTCATGCGTTCCATGATGCTGATCGCCTGGTTCTGCAGCACGTTATCGCGCAACACCAGTTCGGATACCTCTTCGGTCATCGAAGCCAGCAGACGGTTGCGCTGCGGAACATCGAGCACACCGGTGGCCACGGCGTCGTTCAGCAATATCTTGATATTGACCTCGTGGTCCGAGGTATCCACGCCGGCCGAGTTGTCGATGAAATCGGTATTCAGCAGCACCCCGGCCATCGCTGCCTCGATGCGACCCTTCTGGGTCATGCCGAGGTTACCGCCTTCGCCGATTACCTTGACGCGCAGTTCGCCGCCGTTGATGCGGATCGCGTTGTTGGCGCGATCGCCGCAATCGGCGTGGCTCTCGCTCGCCGCCTTGACATAGGTACCGATACCGCCGTTCCACAGCAGATCGACCGGCGCCGTGAGGATCGCGGTCAACACCTGGTTGGGGCTCAGGCTGGCGTCGTCGCCTTCGATACCGAGCGCGGCACGCGCCGCCGCCGACAAGGCGATGGTCTTGGCCGAGCGCGGGTAGACCCCGCCACCCGCGCTGATCAGGTTTGTGTCGTAATCGGCCCAGCTCGAACGCGGCAGTGCGAACAGCCGCTCGCGCTCGGCAAAGCTGGTCGCGGCGTCGGGGTTCGGGTCGATGAAGATATGGCGATGGTCGAATGCAGCCAACAAACGAATGTGCCGGCTGAGCAGCATGCCGTTGCCGAACACATCGCCGGACATGTCGCCGACGCCGACCACGGTGAAATCCTCGCTCTGGCAATCCTTGCCCATGGCACGGAAATGCCGTTTGACCGACTCCCAGGCGCCCTTGGCGGTGATCCCCATGACCTTGTGGTCGTAGCCCTGCGATCCGCCGGAGGCGAACGCGTCGCCAAGCCAGAAACCATGAGCGGCCGAGACCTCGTTGGCGATATCCGAGAAGGTCGCCGTGCCCTTGTCGGCAGCGACCACCAGATAGGGGTCATCGCCATCATGCCTTACCACACCTTGCGGATTGACCACCTGGCCATCGACCAGGTTGTCAGTGATATCGAGCAGGGCATTGATGAACAGGCGATAGCAGGCGATGCCCTCGGCCAGCAGTGCATCGCGGTCGGCGCTGGCGGGCGGACGCTTGAGGACGAACCCGCCCTTGGCCCCGACCGGCACGATCACGGTATTTTTGACCATTTGCGCCTTGACCAGTCCGAGCACTTCGGTGCGGAAGTCTTCGCGCCGATCCGACCAGCGCAATCCGCCACGGGCGACCGGACCGAAGCGCAGATGCACGCCCTCGACCCGCGGGCTGTATACGAAGATCTCCCGATACGGTCGTGGCTTGGGCAGTTCCGGCACCAACAGCGAGTCGAACTTGAAACACAGATAGGGCGCCGGCTGACCCTGATGCAACTGCCAGTAGTTGGTACGTAGCGTGGCCTGGATCACGCCGACGAAGCCGCGCAGGATGCGATCCTCATCGAGATTGGAGACCTGGTCCAGCAAAATCTCCAGTGCGTCGCGACAGGCATCGGTCTGCGCCTCGCGATCCAGCCCGCGAGCGTACGCGACCTCTTCGAGTAGAGTCGCGATCGCGGCACGTTCGCCTGGCGCCAGTACTGATTCCAGCGCCAACTGCAAGCCGCGCCGGGCGATCTCGACCTTGCCCTGATCGGGACGGTCGTGGGCCGGATCGAAGCGCGATTCGAACAGTTCTGCAAGCAGGCGCGAGATCAGCGGATAACGCACCAGGGTTTGTTCCATGTAGCTTTGCGAAAAAGCCACCCCAGTCTGCAGCAGGTACTTGCAGTACGCGCGCAGCATGCTGACCTGGCGCCAGTCGAGGCCGGCGGCGAGAATCAGCTGGTTGAAACCGTCGCTCTCGGCCTGTTGCCGCCAGATTTGCTCGAACGCAGCCTGGAATGCTTCGCCAACCCGGCCGACATCGACCACATCGACGCCGCGCGCCTGCACTTCGAAGTCCTGAATGTAAATGCGCTGATCGTCGCCGACGCGCATTTCGAACGGATGCTCGGACAACACCCGAAGTCCCATGTTCTCCATCAGCGGCAGGGCTTCGGACAGCTCGATCGGCGCGGCGAACCGGAACAGCTTGAACCGCAGGGTATCGCGTTCGCCGCAACGCAGCCGGTACAGGCGAATGCGGATGTCGTCGGCGCCGCGCAGCGAGGCGGCAATCTCGACATCGGCGACCGCGACCGCGGTGCTGTATTCCTCGATATAACCGGCCGGCAGTGCGCGCCCGAAGCGGCTCGCCAATTGCAGGCCACGTTGTTCGCCGTGCTTCTGCACCAGACTGTCGCGCAGCTCGTCGTACCAGTTGCGCACGATCTGGGTGATGCGCGCCTCCAGTTCGGCGAAATCCGGGCTTGGCCGGGCATCGGCGCGCGGCCGGATCACCAGGTGCAGACGCGCCAGCGTGTCTTCGCTGATCGCGACATTGGAGTCGACATGTTCGGCCGCCAGCGCCTGCCCGAGCAGCGCCTCGATGCGTTCGCGCAGATCCTGGTTGAAGCGGTCGCGCGGCAGAAACACCAGACAGGAGAAGAACCGGCCGTACACGTCCTGGCGGGCAAACAAACGGGTGCGTTGGCGTTGCTGCAGCGCCAGCACGCCGATACCGATCTCAAACAGTTCCTCGACCGGCGCCTGAAGCAATTCGTCGCGCGGCAGGGTTTCCAGAATATGCCGCAGCGCCTTGCCGCTGTGCCCGCTCGGCTTGATGCCGGAGTTTTGGATCAGTTGTTCGTACTTGCGCCGCAGCACTGGCACCGACCACGGCCGAGCGGTATAGGCCGAACTGGTAAACAGACCCAGAAATCGCGATTCGCCGACCGAACGACCCTCGGCGTCGAAGCGCAGAATCCCGATGTAATCGAGATAACCGTTGCGGTGCACGGTCGAGCGCGAATTGGTCTTGGTGATGATCAGCACGCGGTCTGCATCGACCCGGGCGCGAATGCGGGTGCGTTCGCCCAGTGAATCGAGCGGGCGGGCGCGGGCCGGGGCGGCACGCATCAGGCCAAGGCCGGAATCGGGCACCGGGCGCAGGATGTCCCGGTCGTTATCCCGGCCAATCTCGTACTCGCGGGCACCGAGCAGGGTGAAGTGGTCTTCGGCGAGCCAGCGCAGAAATTGTTCGACCTCTTGCTCACCGGCAGCGTCCAGGGGCAGCCTGCGCTGGTCGATGTGTTTGGCGATGTCGAGCAAGCGCGCGCGCATTACCGCCCAATCGCCGACCGCCGCGCGCACATCATGGAGCGCGGACAGCACCGTTTCCTGCAGGCGCGTCAGTTCCTCGGGATCGGCACGCCGCTCGACCTCGAAATGCATGATCGATTCGAGCTGACCGCGCGCGGACGGATCGGCTTCTTCGCACACAGCCAGGAGGTTCCCGCTGCCATCGCGTTCAACCATCAGCACCGGATGCACGATTGCGTGCACCAGATTGCCGCAGCGTGCGATCGCCATACCGACCGAATCGACCAGGAAAGGCATGTCATCGGTCACCACCTCGATCAGGGTCGGCGCCACTTCGGAGCCGGCTTCATCGGCACCCAGGTTGAACACGCGCACTGTCGCGGCGCTACCATTGCGACGCTGCACAAATTCGAACAGCGAGAGCAGCAACCGGATCCAGGTCGCAGAAGAACGCGCGCCCAGTTCTTCGACGGAAACCCGGCGCAGGAACTGCCGCGCCAGCGGTTCGACCTGCCGATACTGCGCGGGCGAGAGATGCCCGCGCAATTCGCCCAGAAGAGCGGTAATGGTGGCTTGGGTGACAGGGTTGTCGATGCTCATTTGCTAGGTCCATTGGGCGCATTGTGGAGAGCTTGCCGGCAGGGTTCCGGCCGTGCCCCGGTCGGGCGACGCCCGACCCGGTTGCAAACACCAGAGCGTGTGGTCGAACAAAGGTCGGGGCAGGCGCGCGAGCATAGCGGCGAGGCGGTTGGCGGGCTAGTTTTGCGTCCATTCTGGCCCGCAAACGGCTAGATATCGGCAGCAGTGCGGGTCGCAAGGTAGCAGGCGGACATATGTGAAACACCGCACACTAATCCCCACGACCGGGGGTACAATCGATCCCATGCGAAGCCCCGGAACGGCCCCAATGCAAGAACGCGCCACGCCATCCGACGTCATTCCGCTGCGTCCGGCTCTGGTGCATCGGAGCGGTGGCGCCGCGGCGATCGCACGCGCGCTCGACGCCGAGTTCGTAAAGACACTGAACGCGTCGCTGGATGCCGCGCTGCAGGCGACCGACGATTACCTATTCAACCTGGCCGACAAGGCCGGATCGAGTTCTCAGCAGAACTCGCATTTCGACTCGATGCGCATGCTGCGGCTGCATCGCCAGAGCATCAATCAACTGTTCTCCACGCGCATCCAGACCTCGCTCGAGCAATTGTTCGTTGGACGCCTGCCAGCTGCGCCCGGAGCAACTTCTGCCGCACGGGTGGAAGACCGAATGGAGTTGTCTCTGGTCGAGCACGACGCGCTGGAAGAGAATCTGGCGGTCGATTCGCTGATCGACCGCTGCCAGCAGGCGTTCAGTCGTCATCTCCACGCACTGACCCGGCGCATCGCCCAGGCGCTCAGCGTCGAAACGATCAATGACGACAACAACCCGGTCGCACCGCGACAACTGGCCAATTCCGCCAGCCACGCGTTGACGCCGGCCGAATTGCCGGTGGACGTAAGGCTGATCTTCTTCAAGCACCTGGAGCGGCAGTGGCTGGGTGCATTGGGGCCGCTATACGATCGTGCCAATCGTCTGCTGGCCGAGTCCGGCGTGCTGCCGGAACTGCGCTACCAGGCCAGCCGCGGCGGTGCCCCGGCGCCTATGCGGCCACGGCCCGCCGGTGCCGATGCACAAGCGCCGGCGATCGAAACGGATACCGCCCAGGCGGCTGCTCACCAAGGCTACACCGACTATTCTGCGGACCCCGCCTATGGCGGTGTCGACCAGCAACTGGCCCCGGTGCTGTCGGAACTGATGCGTCTTCTCGGCGGTTACAGTGCGCCGCACAGCCAGCCGGTCGCTAACGCGACCGGGCCCGCCCCGGTCGGGCAAGGCCCGGCGATCGATTCGCATGCGTTGATGAATGCCCTGAGCATGCTCCAGGCCGAGCACATGGCGGCCGGTCCCGAGGGTGTATTGACCCCGGCGCAAACGCGGGCCCTGGTACTGAACCGGGCGCGCGGCATGGTCGGCGGCGACAGCCTGAGCCAGCCCCGGCACCTGGAAGAAAACGCTCTGAATCTGGTCGGCATGCTGTTCGAATACGCGATCGAGGATCGCAACCTGCCGGCCGAACTGAAGGCACTGATCAGCCGGCTGCAAATCCCGTATCTCAAAGTCGCACTGATCGACCCGACCTTCGTCGCACGCCGCGATCATCCCGCCCGCGCCCTGCTCGACGATCTGGCCACGGCCGCGCTCGGCTGGAGCGCCGACAGCGACCGCGACAAGGGCATGTACCAGGCGATCGAATCGCTGGTGCGCGAGGTGATCGCCAACTTCGACCAGGATGTCGGGGTGTTCGAACAGGCACGGGCCGAACTCAATGAAGCCCTGGCCGGGCAACGCAAGCGCAGCGAGCTGGCCGAGCGCCGCACCGCCGAGACCGCGCGCGGCCGCGAGCGCCTGGAGCACGCCCAGCAGCAGGCCGCGCGCGAATTGCTACGCCGGGTCGAAGGCAAGCCGATGCCGGATCGTCTGCGCGACTTGTTGACCAAGCGCTGGTCGAATTATCTGGTCATGACCCACCTGCGCAATGGCGATGACTCCAACCAGTGGAACGACGCCCTGCGGGTGGTCGAAGTGCTGGCCGATGCACCGTCGCGGATCGCTGCGGACAAAGACGGCGGACGCGCCCTGATCGAAGTCGAGCAGATCCTGAAACGTGGACTTGCTGCGGTCGGCATCCACGACGAGGACGTTGATGAATTATGGTCCGGCATCGCCGAACTGTTGGCTTCGCCCGATGCCAGCCTGCTGGCCGCCGCCGGTCCGGCGCAACCCGACAAACTGGCTGGCCCCATGGCCAGTCACTCCAGCAATGCCATCGTTCCGGCCAGTAGGCCGGAGACAGCGGCCCGGACACTGACCGGGGACGATCTCGAAGTTCACTTTACGACCGGCCGGGACGAGGTGGTTATCAAACCGCAGACGCTGGATTCGGTCGCTGCGGCCGAGGCCGCGGCGAGCGCCGAGCCCACGCTGGATGCAGTGCGGCAGTTGAAGCCCGGCGCCTGGGTAGAATTCGTCGGAGAAGCCGATGCGCGTGAGCGGCTCAAATTGCTTTGGGTCAGCGCGGTGCGCTCGCAGTACCTGTTCGTCAACCGTAACGGCATCAAGTCCGGCGAGTATTCCGCGACCGAATTGGCCGCGCTGATCCGCGGCGGCCGCGCCCAGATTCTGGAAGAAAGCGGCCTGGTCGATCGCGCCCTGAACGCGATCGTACGCAAGCTGCGCGGCAGCAAGGCCAACACCTGAAGACCGAAAGCAGCCCTGGCCCCGTAGCCCGGAAGAAGCGCAGCGGCTCTCAACAGCGCAGCTAGTCAATCCGGGATCTCTGGCCCTGGCCTTTGTTGCGCTTCGCTGCGCTCAGCACAACCTATGCGCTGACCGGCTCCGCCGTTGAAAGCCGCTGCGCTCAGCACAACCTATGCTCTGGTCATTCCGGGCGCTCTCGCCGCCGACCCGGTGCGGCCCAACCGACATCTTCCCGATTCACAGCGTCCGCACCAATACCAGGACGATATTGGCCGCGCCTTTGCCATCGGACACGATCCGGATCTGCTTTGGGTCGGACAGACTGCTGACAAACTGGCCCTGGCAACGGGTTTCGGTCTCCGGCCGGGCCTTGCGGCCACCGAACACCGAGCGCACTGAACCAATACCACGCTCGATCGCGTTGGGCCGATCGACCACCCGCGTTTGCAGGTGGCAGTCGCGGGTCCACAACCACAGCCCCTTGGCGCCACCCACGCTTGCTGCCGCTGCTGCCCATTCACTGCGCGAAGGCAGACGGTATTGGGCCCCGCTGTTCCGGCTCAGCCAGTCGGCGTAATCTTGCGCCGCGGCCAGGCCCAGACAGGATTGCGCCGCCACGGCACTGCTGCAGGACCCGGCTGTCGCGTCTTCCGGCCGGGCAAACAGGCTCCATTGTGCCGGTGTGATCGGCTGGGCGGTGATGGCAAGCCCGGGCTGACTGGCGCGCGCCGGTCGCAGCACCTGCATGGTCGGTGCGCCGGGGTCGGAAAAATCCTGACCCGGCAGGCTCAATGCCACCACCCGGCGGCGCAGTTTGGCCAACGCCGGCGTCAGCGGCAGTTGAGCGCTGATCCGCAAGGCCGGATCGGCCGAAAGTCGCTCGCCTAAGGAGATCGCCTGCTCGAACTCCGTCTGCACATGCGAAGCGATCCGCCGATAACTTTCATTGCGGATGCCTTGGAGCGGTACCTCGAAAAGGCGGCTGGCATCGGCGAGTCCCGCCATCGCGTCTTCTGCAACCACCCAGTCGCGCGCCGTCACCGCGGCGGCGAGTCTGGCCTGCATGGCGTCGATCAGTTGCAGGCGCAGCCGTGCGACCGTTTGCGCCTCGTCCGCATTCGCCGGAACGCGGGCCAGCACCTCCAACGCATTCGGCCGGGCCGGAGGCCACAGACGCCCGGCCCGGATCAAGGCCACGGCATCTTCACTGTCCGCATCCGCTGCCGTTGGCGGATTCCAGTCCGAATACCAAAGCAGCCATAGCAGTGCCGGCACCAGCAGGACCAGCGCAGCAAGCACCCGCCCCCATCGGCCAAAAGGCAGGCCTGGCACGGACGTATCCCCGGGCAGCCGCAGTTGACGCCGGGTAGCCGGAGTCAACGGCGCCGTGGCCTCGCGCCTCGCCCACCATCCGTGCGGTCGCGGCCCCTCACGACCGGGTTTGACCGTCGGCAGTGCGGCACGCATCGCCGATGCCGTCTGGTAGCGATCTTCCGGCCGCCGCGCCAGCGCGCGCACGAGCCAGGGCTGCCAGCGTTGCAAGGGCGCCGGCAATCGCGGCAATGGCTGCTCCCATTGCGCGATCGCCACCGCCACCGCATCCTCGCCCGGATACGGTCGCTGCCCGGTCAGCAGCTCGAACGCGACCGCGCCCAGGCAGTACAGATCGGAACGGCCATCGACCGGCCAGGCACGCGCCTGCTCCGGGCTCATGTAGCCAGCGCTGCCGACGGTGTGGTCGGCGCCGGTGACGCGAGTCAGGCTGACCACATTCAGCGCCACCCCGAAATCGGCCAGCAGCGGACGCCGATGCTGATCGAACAGGATGTTGGCCGGCTTCAGGTCGCGATGGATGACGCCCATCGCGTGGGCGTGTTCCAGCGCCGACAGCAGTGCCTCCAGAATGCCGATCACTTCGGCCTCGGGCAATGGCCCGGCACGCCGTTCCAGGTCGCCCTGCGGCAGATACGGCATCGCGTAGTACAGCGCCCCGGCAGCGGTGCGGCCGATATCGTGGATGCCGACGATATGCGGATGCGAAAGCCGTGCGATCAGTTGCGCTTCCTGTTCGAAGCGGCTGATCGCCTCGGACGCCGCACCAGAATTGGCACTCAGCACCTTCAACGCCACCTGGCGGTCGAGGCTGATCTGGGTGGCCAGATAAACCTCGGCCATGCCGCCCGCGCCGAGCAGGCGCTCGATCCGATAACCGGACACCTGCGGAAACGGGGATGGTCTCGGGTCTTCGCTCTGCACGGGGACACCTTGCGGACGGATCGCCTGCCGGTCGCGGCCAGTCGCCGCCACGCGCGGCCGACGCGGCATGGCGCCTCGGTAATTCTGGCACAAGGCAGTCCGAGCAAATATCGGATCCACATCAGCGGGGTTCGACCACCGACCGCAATCGATCCAGAACTTGACCACGATCAAGCCAATTACGCCACCATCGGGCATGCTTGCTACCGTAAGCACGGCCAGCACCACGACCGGTATCACCGCTTTCTAGACGAGGGCTTGATTATGTACCAGGATCGTTCCGAACCGTCCCTATCGGTGGCCGTCGCGCCGATCCCACCGGGCGCTCTGGCTGACGCCAGCCGTGCCGAATCACCGTCGGCGATCGTCCGCCCCGGCGCGCCGGCGGCCGCCGATGGCGAGCTTGCCCTGCCCGACTACCTGGTAAGAAACTACTGGTGGGCCTATCTGTGGCGTCCGGCGGTGTGGTTCTTCGACCACCAGCCGATCATCAACAGCATCGTCTTCGGCCAGTACCGCAAGCTGGTCGATGCCACCCTGCGCTTGCTGCGACCGGCCACCGCCGGCTCGACCCTGATGATCGCCTCGGCTTACGGCAATGTCATCACCCGCGCCGCCCGCGCACTCGGGCGCCAGCCGCTGACGGTGGTCGATATCGCGCCGATCCAGCTCGAGCGCGCCCGCATCAAACTCGATCGACTGGGCATCGGCGACAACGTCACCCTGACCCGCATGAACGCCGAAGCGCTGAGCTACGAGCGCGACAGCTTCGACACCGGCTTCATGTTCCTGCTGTTGCACGAACTCCCCGACGCCCCGCGGCGCCGCGCTCTGACCGAAGCCCTGCGTGTGCTGCGTCCGGGCGGCAGCCTGGTGCTGGCTGAGTACGGCGCCGAGGGGCGCAATCACTGGTTCCACCGGCTGGGCGTGTTTCGCTGGATCTTCGGCAGCGCCGAGCCGTTCTTGCCTAGCCTGTGGCGCACTGATTTGGATGCCCTGCTCGCCGACTGCGCCAAAGCCCAGGGCAAGCGCGTACTGAGCGAAGAAAAGGTCAGCCTGTTCGGCGGTTTCTATCGGGTCTGGCGCTACCGGGTCGAGCGGTCATGATGATGCGTACCATCCGTGCCGATGTGGTGATTATCGGCGCTGGCGGCGCCGGGCTGCGCGCCGCCATCGCGGTCGCCGAAAACGACCCCAGCCTGCGCGTCGCGCTGCTGTCCAAGGTCTATCCGATGCGCAGCCACACGGTCGCCGCCGAGGGCGGCGCGGCCGGCGTGACCCAATCGCCGGACACGCTCGATGCGCATTTCAAGGACACCGTGAGCGGCGGCGACTGGCTGTGCGACCAGGACGCGGTCGAACGCTTCGTCGAGCAGGCACCGAAATCGCTGCGCCAACTCGAACACTGGGGCTGCCCGTGGAATCGCGATGACCAGGGCGGCGTGCAGGTGCGCTCGTTCGGCGGCATGAAGCACCAGCGCACCTGGTTTGCCGCCGACAAGAGCGGCTTCCACATCCTGCACACTTTGTTCCAAACCTCGCAGCAGTTTCCCAGCATCCAGCGTTTCGATGAAGTGTTCGCCCTCGATCTGCTGACCGACGGCGGCGTGGTCGGCGGCGTCACCGCGCTCGACATCCAGTCCGGTGAACCGATGGTGTTTCTGGGCGCTTCAGTGATCGTCGCCAGTGGCGGTGCCGGCCGGGTATTTCCGTTCACCACCAATGGTGCGATCAAGACCGGCGACGGCATGGCCATGGCCTATCGGGCCGGGGTGCCGCTCAAGGACATCGAGTTCGTCCAGTACCATCCGACCGGCCTGCCCGGCACCGGGATTCTGATTACCGAAGGCGCGCGCGGCGAAGGCGGTCTGCTGTACAACCGGGACGGCTATCGATATCTGCAGGATTACAACCTCGGCCCACCCGATCCGTGGCCGCGTCTGAAGGCGATGGAACTCGGTCCGCGCGACCGGCTCAGTCAGGCGTTCTGGCACGAGCAACGCCGTGGCCGCACGATCAAGGGCGAGTTCGGCGATGTCGTGCACCTGGACATCCGCCACCTCGGCGAGCAGAAGATCAACGAACGCCTGCCGATGGTGCGCGAGCTGGCGCGCGCCTATGTCGGCGTCGACCCGGTGCACGCACCAATCCCGGTGCGCCCGGTGGTGCACTACACGATGGGCGGCATCGACACCGATATCGACACCGGCACAGCGCTGACCGGGCTGTTTGCCGCCGGCGAGTGCGCCTGCGTCAGCATCAACGGCGCCAACCGACTGGGCTCCAATTCGCTGACCGAGATCCTGGTGTTCGGCGAGATCGCCGGACTGCAGGCGGCGGCCGTGGCGCGCGGCGGCAACCGCATCGCCGAGCATTGCTTCAGCGACCAGATCGCCGCCTCGTTCGAGCGCAGCCAGGCGCCGATCAAGCGCCCGCCCTCGGCCGAGAGCATCGTCGGCTTGCGCCGCGAATTACACGACCTGATGGAGGGCGCCGCCGGCATCTACCGCGAGGACGCCCCGCTCCAGGCCGCCTGCGGGAAGGTAGCCGAACTGCGTCGCCGCTACCAGCAACTGGCGATCGGCGACCACAGCCGGGTATTCAACACCCAGCTGTTTCAGGCGCTGGAACTCGGCGCCATGCTGGATATCGGCGAGGCCATGGTGCACGCCGCGCTGCACCGCCGCGAGTCGCGCGGTGCCCATCAGCGGCTGGATTTTCCAGAGCGCAACGACGCCGAGTTCCTGCACCACAGCCTGCTCAGCTACCGCGGCGACCAGCCCCCCGGTTTCTCGACCAAGCCAGTCACCATCACCCGTTTCCAGCCCGCCGAGCGGGTCTACGGTGGAGCCGCCCCATGAACGCGAGCAGCCCGAACCATGCCGCCGCTACCCGCATGGTCACCCTGGAGGTGGCGCGCTTCCGTCCGGAATCGGAGCCCGCTCCGACCTGGCAGAGCTATCGGGTGCCGGTGATGGAGGAATGGACCGTGCTTGACGCACTCAACCATGTCAAGGATCACATCGACGGCAGTCTGAGCTATCGCTGGTCCTGCCACATGGCGGTCTGCGGCAGTTGCGGCATGATGGTCAACGGCAATCCGACCCTGTCTTGCAAGTCGTTTCTGCGCGAGCTGCCGGACCATATCCGCATCGAACCGCTGGCCAATCTCAATGTCATCCGCGACCTGGTGGTCGAACAGAACCGTCTGATCGACGGCATGGCCGCGGCCAAAACCTGGATGATCCCGCGCGAACCACCGCCGCCCGACCAGGCCTACCGGCAGACGCCGGCGCAGCTTGCCCAGTACCGGCCCCTGGCGATGTGCATCAACTGCATGCTGTGCTACGCGGCCTGCCCACAGGTCGCGCTGAATCCGGGCTATCTGGGTCCGGCGGCCCTGGCCCTGGCGCAGCGCTACAACCTCGACTCGCGCGACGGCGGGGCGGTCGAACGCATGCAGACCACCGCCAGCGATGACGGCGTGTGGGAGTGCACCTTCATCGGCGAGTGTTCCGAGGTCTGCCCGAAACACGTCGACCCGGCCGGCGCGATCCAGCAGATGAAGCTGTCCAGCAGTCTGGAATGGTTCAAGCGCCGGCTCGGCCTCGGAGGTGAGTCATGAAGGCCAAGTCTTTCCAGCCGGTCTTGCCGACTTTCTGGTGGCTGCAGCGCGGCAACTACCGGCGTTACATGCTGCGCGAGCTGAGCAGCCTGCCGATCGCCCTGTATGCCGTCTGGCTGATTCTGGCGTTGCTGCGTCTGGGCCAGGGTGCCGAAGCCTGGGCGGCGTTTCGCGCCAGCCTGGCCTCGCCGCTGGCGATCGCATTACAAGGGATCGTGCTGGTGTTCGCGCTGATCCACTCGCTAAGCTGGTTCGCGCTGGCGCCACGCACCCTGCCCTTGTACATCGGCACGCGCCGGGTCGCCGACGGCTGGATCGCCGCCGCCCACTACCTGGCCTGGGCCGTGCTTTCCGTCCTGATTTTTCTGGCCATAGGAGTCTGAGCATGGGCGCTTCCAACAAACCGGTGCTGTGGCTGCCGTTCGCGGCCGGCGGCATGCTCGCGGCGCTGGCGCTACCGGCCCTGGTCGCGGTGCTGTTGCTCGACAGTCTCGGCCGGCTGCCCGGCGGCGGCCTCGACTACGCACGGGTCAGCGCCTGGGTCGCCAACCCGTGGATCGCGTTCGCGCTGTTCGCCTTCATCACGCTGGTGCTATGGCACGCCGCCCACCGACTGCGCATGACCCTGCAGGACCTCGGCGTCCGCCGCCCCGGCGCACGCCGGGTGGCCGCGCGCCTGTGCTACCTCAGTGCCGGCTTCTTCACCTTCATGCTCGGCTATCTGCTGATTTGACGGCGGGCGGCAGGCGGCGCCTTTGATAGGGTAGAGGAGGCTTTCGCCTCCCCTCCCTCCGAACCGTACGTGCGGTTCTCCCGCATACGGCTCTCCGTTCGGTGGTTTCCTCATCGGGATTGGCTCGCCAGTCGATGGGCTTCAACCA
>JBFXKH010000033.1:0-27096 GCA_050173995.1 Lysobacterales bacterium
CTTAAGCCATGCGAGAGTAGGTCATTACCAAGGACCCTATCCCAACAACGGGCTGCCCACAAAGCAGCCCGTTGGCTTTTCTGGCTGGTCTCGGCGCGCGTCCGGGCGACCCAGCGGGTCGCCCCTACGACGGTTCCGAACGACCAACGTAACGGCGACCCACCGGGTCGCCCCGGCGGTCTTGGCTTCCGTCGGCGTCGGTTTGTGTCGGCGTCGGTTTGTTGCGCTGCGGAACCGCCCGAACTAGCATGGCCTGATTACTCGGGAATCTGCTCATGGGTGCAAAATCTGGCGGCGATGCCGCGTCGAACTGGCAGGATCTGCCGCAGCAATTCTGGCAATCGATGCTGGATGCAGCTCGTCCGCTGTTGCCTGAATCGGCGGCGCTAAGCGATCCATTGCAACGCCTGGTGGCAATGTTCGGCGGTGCTGGCGAGGGCCTGGCCGGTCAAGCCGGCCGGCGGCTGCTGGCAGGGGGCGAGCAATTCCTGCAATGGGCGCAGCAGTTGGCGGGTGCATTGGCGGACGGCAAGCCCGACGCCGTACAACCAAGTGGCAGCGAGCAGTGGAGCGCGCTGTTCAAACAATCGCTGGGCGGCGTATCGGCGCAGGGCGAGCCCTTGCTGAAATTGATGCAGCAGGGGATCGATCTGCTTGCCCGTCCGCTTTCTGCGGGCATGGGTGTTGGTGATCCGGCCGCTCAGTTGCGCAGTCAACTGGATACGCTGCTGCACCTTCCCAACTTCGGATTCGCCCGAGAGCACCAGGAGCGCCGCCAAAAGCTGGCGCAAGCGGCACTGGCCTGCCAGGACGCGATCGGCCGCTACCAGGCCCTTCTCGGCAAGGCTGGGCAGCAGGGGCTTGAACGCTTGCGCAGCAAGTTGGCCGAACGCGAGGAACCCGGTCGCCAGATCGAAACCCTGCGCGGCCTGTACGATCTGTGGATCGATGCGGCCGAAGAAGCCTACGCCGAAATCGCTCTGAGCCATGAGTTCCGAAAGGTTTACGGGGAATTGGTCAACCGACAGATGGCCTTACGCCAGGCAATTCAGACCGAAGTCGAACAGCACTGTGGCGAACTCGGCTTGCCGACCCGGACCGAATTGAATGCGGTACATGCCCGCTTGCACGGCATGCGCCGGCAACTGCGCGAGCTAGAGGAGCGCCTCGCCGCCAGTAATGGCAGCGACGTGCAGGCAAGGCCTGCGGTTGCTGGTCAGGGGCAAACGCGGCAGAGCGCGGCGCCCGGGCACCGCGGCGCGCCGAAGGCAGCCACTTCGGCGCTACCGAAAGCGACTGAACAGCGGGGAAAAGAGCCGGCCGCGGCGGCGGTTCTGGCGGCGCCAGCGAAGCGCAAGGCGCAGGCTGCGATCAAGGCGCCAACAGCGTCGAAGCCAGCGAAGTTGGCGAAGTCTTCGAAGTCGGTCAACCGGTCCAAGCCGGCGAAGGCGGCCAAGTTGCTGAAGTCGGCCAAGTCGACCAAAGCCGCCAGCTCGGCCAACGCGGCCAGTTCGCGCCGCAACTTGAATCGATTCGCCTGAGCCGGCAAGCGTCATGTCCGTCCGGTGCACAGGCGCGGCAAACGGTGTTGTTCTCCCGCAACCGGGGCAGCCTTGGCCCAGCCGCCCGATTGACCCGTCCACCGGCAATCCCGCCGGGCGGCGTACAGAATGTAACGACCAGGAGTCGCGAACATGATCGGTCCCATCCAACTGCGCCCGGAGCGCGTGGGCGAGGAGCTTCGCCGCTTCGGCGAGAAGCTGTTGCGCGGCGGCAGGAACCTGTCCGAACTGCCCGAGGTCACGGTCGGCGTCACGCCTCGCGAAGCCGTGTACCGCGAAGACAAGCTGACCTTGTATCGCTTCGTAGGCGAGCAACCGGCCAGCGAAAAGGTGCCGCTGCTGATCGTCTACGCGCTGGTCAACCGACCGTATATGGTCGACCTGCAGCAGGATCGTTCGATCGTTCGGCAGTTGCTGGCGGCCGGGCACGAGGTCTATCTGATCGACTGGGGCTATCCGGATGCCAGCGATTGCTGCCTGACGCTGGACGATTACATCGCCGGCTACATCCGTAACTGTGTGCGCGAGCTGCAAAGGCGCCACCATCTGCCGTCCGTGAACGTCATCGGTGTCTGTCAGGGCGGCGCATTCAGCGTCTGCTACGCCAGCCTGTTTCCGGAATCGGTGCGCAACCTGATCACCATGGTCACTCCGATCGACTTCCACACCCCGGACAACATGCTGTCGAACTGGACCCGCGAGATCGATGTCGATCGCATGGTCGACACCCTGGGCAATGTGCCGGCCGACCTGATGAATTGGTGCTACTTGACGCTCAAGCCGTATCGCCTGTTGCAGCAGAAATACGTCGGCCTCACCGACATCCTCGACGACCCGGCGGAACTGGAAAACTTCCTGCGCATGGAGCAATGGATCTTCGATTCGCCGGACCAGGCCGGCGCCGCATTCCGCCAGTTCATCAAGGATTTCTATCAGGGCAACAAATTGGTGAACGGTGGACTTGCCATTGGTGATCGCGTCATCGATCCGCGCCGGATCGACATGCCGGTGCTGAACATCTATGCCGAGCAGGATCACTTGGTGCCGCCGGACGCCTCGCGCGCACTGAAGCGCATCGTCGGCAGCAGCGATTACAGCGAACTGTGCTTCAAGGGCGGTCATATCGGCATTTACGTATCGGGACGGGCGCAGCGCGAGGTGCCGCCGGCGATCAATCAGTGGCTCCGGGCGCGGCGTTGAGTGCGGACCCGCGAACGCCCTCGCCCCGGTGTGCCAGCCAGGGTCCAGTTTCTGGGCTATGGAAGGGCTTGCGGGTGGGAATGGGGAGCAGGGAATGGGGAACAGGGAACTTGAATGGCGTCGTCCCGGCGGCCGTGCTCACCAGTTTACGCGCCGAACGACAGATCCCAACTCTCGACGCGATCGAGCTTGATGCGGTTGGCGAACAGCGAGAACGCCAGCGTGCCGGCCAGTCCGTTGGCGCGCTGCACCCAGGGCGGTAGGTACAAGGGGGCACGGATGTATCCGGAATCGAACCAGGGTTCGAGCGCGACCACGTCGTGCAGGGTCATTTTGCCGGCGAACAGGTTGCGGCACAGTTGCAGGCGCCGGTGCTTCAGCGCCCAGCGAAAAAACGTGTGTACGCTGAGCAGCCCGTGCAGGTACACAGTGTCCTTGGTGAACGCTGACCCGCCACCGACCGGGGCGCCACGAAACACCCGCGCGGCCGAATTGAAGCTGTCGGTCTCGGTCTGGCCGTGGTCCAGGAAAAATCTGAACACTTCGATGAAGTCGGCGCCCTGCAAAGCCCGGTCGATGGCAATGATGCGCAGCGATATGCGTTTCATACGACCGATGTCGATGCTGCCGGTAATCAGTTCGGCAAACGTGGCGAGGCCTTCCTGGGTGCCGGTGATGCGCGGTGAATTACGTGCCATGGATGCCAGGTAGGGTTGCTCGCGGCCGTTCAGCGCAGTCAGCGAATGCACGAAGGCTTCGTGTTCCAGCAATTGACGGCGGTCGTACTCCGAGAACGCCGTGGCCGAGCGCAGCCGGATCCGAGTTGGTCCGGCGGCGGCCTTGGCGGTCAGGGTCGGGTCGATCGTCACGCTGATCGAATGATGCACGAAGAAGCGATCGAGCTCCTGTTGCAATTCGACTTGCAGGGTTTGCGCAGACAGGCAGTAGTCGGACTCGCTGCTGGCGAGTTCGGCCGACAGCTCATCGGCGATGTCGATAAAGTGCTGCGCCGCCTCGCAGTTGTTGCTGCCGCCGCCGGGCAACGCGTCCCCGGGTTTGCCGAACAACTGTTCGGAAAATCCGCTGATCGCCGGGCTTCCAGCGGCGTCGAGCAAGCGGGTGGCAAGCTCCCAGCTCTCGGCGGTGCGGCGGATGTAGCCGCCGACCGGGTGATCGGCGGCGAACCGGCATTCGTGCTGGATCGCCGATAATTCCGCCTGCACCTCGGCGTAATCCTCCCGCGGATAAACGACTTCCGGCAGGATCGCCCGGCCGCGCCGCCAGTTGGCCAGAAAATCGCGCTGTACTTCGGCCGGCCAGGACAGCGAAGGCAGCAGCCGCACGCCACTGACCGCGTCCAGCAGGCGCCGGTCGAGCGCGGCGAAGTAGAGCAGATCAGGGTCGGTCGCGATCATCTGGATTTGCCGTACTTCTCCTGCAGGCGCGCGCGGAAGGGCAGTTGTCCACTGCGTTCGGCAGCCTTGCGCAGGTGGGCGTCGCTGCGCCGCCGCACCGCTTCCTGTTCGGCCTGCAGTTTGCAGAAACTGTCCCAGTGCGTGCGCGCCAAGCTGCCGTCTGCGAGCGCTGCCTGAACCGCGCAGCCCGGTTCATTGCCATGTTGGCAATCGCAAAAGCGACAGAGTCCGGCAAGTCGCTCGACATCGGAGAAATTGGCCGCTGCCAGATCTTCGTCGCCGAGTAGCTTGATCTCGCGCATGCCCGGCGTGTCGATCAGGCAGGCGCCGCCGGGCAAGGACCACAGGGCGCGATGCGAAGTGGTGTGGCGCCCGCGTGAATCGCTGGCGCGGACCGCACCGGTCTTCATTGCTTCGCTGCCGATCAAGGTGTTGGTCAAGGTGGATTTGCCCGCGCCGGACGAGCCGACCAGGACCAAAGTCTGGCCGCGTCCGAGCCAGGGCGCGAGCGTGGCCAGGCTGGTGGTGGATTTGGCGTTGACCGCGACCACCGCGATGCCGCCGCCGAGCTGTGCGGCCAGATCCGCCTGGAGCGCATCGGCATCGTCGCGTTGATCGGCCTTGGTCAGCACCACCACCGCGGCGGCGCCGCTGTCCACCACAATCGCCAGGTAGCGTTCGATCCGGCGCGGATTGAAATCTCCGTCGAGGCCGCAGACGATCAGTGCGGTATCGACGTTGCTGGCGATGATCTGGGCGCGGTGTGCTTCGCCGGCGGCAGCGCGACGCAGCAGGCTGTGGCGTCGAAGATGCGCCGAGATCAGCCAGCTGCCGTCGTCTTGCGGCGTCATCCACACCCAATCGCCGACCGCCGGGCGTTGTTCGGCCGCGACGCCGGGCTTGTGCAGCGAACGGGCGATCGCCGCCGGGTGGATACCGCTGCCGTCGTGCACGTCGTAACTATTGCGGTGCTGCGCCACCACCCGCGCGACCCGGGCCTCCGGCGGTAGTGGCGCCGGCAACAACGCGTCAAATTCCCTGCGCCAACCCAGGGCCGACAGCATTGCCAGACGCGCATCGCTTTCTGTGGCGGCGGCCGTGTGCTCGCTGGCGGATTGGGTATTCAAGCGAAGTTGAGCCCGATCCAGCGCGACAACTCGTGTTTGACCTGATGGCCGTTGTCGTTCAGCCAATCGCGTTGCGCGTCCACCTCCGGGAACACTTCGGCGACCCGCGCCCAGAAGCGCGGACCATGGTTGCGCACCCACAGATGGCACAGCTCGTGCACGACCACATACTCCAGCGCCTCGGGCGGGGCCAGGATCAGCGAAAGGTCCATGGTCAGGCGCCCGTCGGAACTCATCGAACCCCACAACGTGCGCATCGGCATGAACCGAAAACCGCTGGGCGAGCGACCGACCCGCAGCGAAAAGTAAGCGACCAGACGCGATACTTCGCGGCGCATTTCACGCAGCAGGAAATTGCGCATGGCGCGCTGCATGTTGCTGACCGACTCCGGATGATCGAGGTTGAGCGTGATCACCAGGTCCTTGCGCTCGATATGCACGCGCGGAAAGCTGCCCTGCTCCCAGCGCACCGGCAATTCGATGCCTCGGTAGCGGAAGGTCTCCTGGCGTCCTGGCGTCGGCGCGGAAAGCCGCTTGCTGGTCAGCGACAGTTCGCGCAGTTTCTGTTGCAGCCAGCCGGCGTTCTGGCGCAGGAAGGCGCGCAGGGTCGCGGGGTGGGTTCCCTCCGGCATCGATAGCCGCGGCCCGCCAACGCCAACCGAGAGCGAGATCCGACGTGCCCTCGCGTGCGGGCGCAGCAGCACCCGCACGGTGCGACCGTTCGGAATCTCAAGTTCCAGATAGTTGTCTGCGCGCAGTTCCATTCCGGTTGTTCAGGTCGATGAGCCGAATCTGCATCCCGCCGCCCGGTTTAGGCTCCTTGCGGTCGGGGCACCACAAAAATCTTCTCTAGTACGTCGAGCAGCGCTGCCACCTCGAGTGAAAACAGGGCAAAACGTGAATCCAGTTCAGCCGCGGCCGATTCCTGCTGGTCCTGCTCGATCGCCTCGGTCGCCACATCCAGCAGCTTGAACTTGCGCAAGACCAGATTCTCATCCAATACGAAGCGCATGCGTTCGTTCCAGGTCAGGGCCAACTGGGTGACCTGCTTGCCGCACTTCAGATGTTCGCGCACTTCGTCGCTGGCCAATTCCTGACGACGGCACCGTACCACCGCGCCGCGGTCGGCGGGATCTTTCAATTCGCACTCGTCGCCCAAAGCAAAGCCGGTTGGCAGCGTACCGTCAATCAGCCAATCGGTCATCAGGGCGCGGGGTGACTCCTCCGGTTCGGCATGCATGGCGGGAAAGCTGCCGAGCGCGGTACGCAACTCGCTGACGAAGGTCTCGGCGGCCTTGCGCGAGGAACTGTCGACCAGCAGCCAGCCCTGGTCCAGATCGAGATAGCCGGAAAGCCGCCCCGGGCGTCCCAATGCGCGCGGCATCAGGTCGGTAAGTACTTCATCTTTAAGTCTTTTTCTCTCTCGTCCGGAGAGCGGCCGGTCGCGACCAGCGGATTGTTGGGCGACCTTCTCGGCCAACGCCTGCTGGACTGTTGCGGCCGGCAGCAGCTTGTCCTCGCTGCCCAGGGTGAGTAGCCGGTAGGCACCCACGCCATGGGCAAAAACCGCTGAATCGCGGCCGAAGGGCGAGACGAAACCGCGCGTGGACATTTCCAGCGGACCGAGCGGCTTGAGCGGGTGTTGACTGAGCTGCGGATCGAGATCGTCCAGACGCGCGCGGATCGAGCTGGGGAAGCGAAACAGGGTGATATTGCGGAAGAACATGGCGCGGCATCCGATGCGGTTTGGCCCGGGGGCGGCCGCGTAGTTTACGGTAAGCGGGCGACGGTTCGATGGACGGGACAGCACGTTCCGCCGCCGCACTGCGGGGCCGCGCTGTGGCGGTCCGAACGAGGCCGGATCGGCCCGGTCACTTGCGCCGGAACGGCATCCCCAACTTGCCGAACAGCCCCTTTTTCTCGCTCGGCGGCGGCTCGGCCGGTCGGCGCTGGCGCGGCGTCCATTCGATCTCGCCGATCGCATCGTAGGCATTGACCAGGTTGAACACCGCGTCCATGCTGGTGCCGGCGCTGGCGGCGATCTCGTTCAGTCGCGCCGGCTGCTGCATGGCCGCGACGATCGCGCCGTGGCCGTGAAAATCCGGCTCGGCCGAGACCGCGTTCTTCAGCCGGTAACTGCCGCCCGGGTCGAGATGGCTGGCCAGCCGGCCATTGCTGGCGAGCAGCGCTTCCAGCCAGAACAGCTCCTCGCAACGACGGGCCGGTTCTCTCTCGCGCAGATCGTTCAGTTCGCGCGTGGTCAACACCTTCCAATCCTTGCGCGGCAGGGTGCGGCCGCAATAGCCGACCAGCCGCGACAGGCCGCCGTTGGCGTGGAACACGCGGTTCTTGGGGTCGATGGCGAGCCGTGGCGCACCGGCGATCTCGATCGACGACGGGGCCGCCAAGGTCGATTCGCCGTCCAGACAGTCGCGGATCGAATGGTGGCGGTGGTCGGCTTCAAGGATGCGCTGGATGTTCGGATGGTCGGCGCTGACCGCGCTATGGCGTCCGAAGCCGCCGACCGCGTCGCGTTTGCGCACTTCGGCCCGCGACGAACCTTCGCCGGTGGCGGCGATGGCGGTGTTCTGGTCCAGGCGAATGCCTTTCACCATCGGTGCAGCGGCGCGTTCCTGATCGGACTTGAACAGTGCATCCAGACCCTCGGCGATCGGGTTGGGCGCGGCCGCGGGACGCTGGCCAGGCACGTCGCGGGTGGCCGAATGGGATTTCAGCAATTCATCCAGACCCAATGCCGGCGCGTCTCCGCTGGACAGCGGTCGGGCGCCACCCGCAAGGCCGGGCGCGTGGCCGGCATCGGTCAGATCGCTGTAGTAGAAATCTTCGCCGGCGGACGTCACCGGTGCGATCGCCACGGTCGGCAGCACCGCCTGTTGCAGAACCGCGAGCACGTCGTCCAGTTGCAAGGGTTCGCGCAGGATCAGCCCGTCGCGTTCAGGGTAGTCGGCGTCGCACAGCAGGGCGCAGCGCACGCCGCTGGCTTGGGCGCGGGTGCGCGCCATGTGGCCTGCGAAGCTGTTCGGGTCGACCACCACCAGATCGGCATTCAGTTCGAGCCCGAAGCGCCAGCGATCCGGCAACTTCTTGCAAGCCTGACGAACCAACAGGCGCAGATGCGATACCTGCTCGTCGCTGGTCCCCACGGTGGCAATGATGAATTCCTTGGCCATGCGTGCAGTGTAGCCGGCCGACCGGTGGCTGCAAGGGTGGGCTTGGGGTTAGGGACTAGAGGCTAGAGGCTAGAGGCTAGGGCTGCCCTATACCCACATCTCTGCTGGACAAATGCGTTTGTTCGATCTACCCCTGCCGCATGTGGGTTCAGCCCGTAGGTCGGGTCAAGCGCCGCAGGCGTGGACCCGACAATCCCAAACATTGCCGCGCTGCCGAGCATGTCGGCTCCACCGCTGCGCGGCTTGAGCCGACCTACGGCCTTTGCGAAACGGAACGATTGATGTGGGTAAAGGGCAGGGCTAGGGGCTGGCGGATGGGGTATACGGGCTGGGGTAGGGTGGTGGCGGCTTTATTCCGGCTTCGGTGTTCCGTGTTCCGTCCGCTGACCCCGCCAGCCGTGGTGCTGGATGTCCAGGTACAGGCTGTAGGCGGCGGTGAAGAACGGGAACAGGTTCTGCAATACCCCGACCGAATCCTGTTTGGCGGAGAACAGGAAATAGCTCAAGGTCATCAGGCTGCCGAGCACGCTCATGTACCAGAACAGCCGCGGGATCACCGGCTTTCCGGCCCGGCGCGAGGCGATCATCTGGATCAGCCAGCGCCCGCCGAACATCAAGGCGCCGGTGTAGCCGATCAGCTTCCAGGCGGTGATCGTGAGCCCGGTCCAGGCCAGCCACAGGATCGGTTCGTTCATGGCCGCGGCAGCTCGGTTGCGGCCGGGTGGCGGTTGCGTCGGATCAGCCAGGCGACCCCGCGCAGATCGGCCAGGCCGACCCAGGCGCGGCCGAGGTTGTTGTACTTGGACACGCCGCTGCTGCGCTCGCGGTGGTTGACCGCGATGCTCACCGATTGGTATCCGGCGCGCCGGACCAAGGCCGGCAGATAGCGGTGCATATGGTCGAACCAGGGCAGTTCCAGCCACAACGCGCGTTCGAACAGCTTGATGCCACAGCCGGTATCCGGAGTTTCGTCCTTAAGCAGCCAGGCGCGGATCGCGTTGGCCAGTTTCGACGCCAGGCGCTTGCTGGCACTGTCGCGTCGTTCGACCCGCCAACCGGCGAACAGTTTGACCGTGGCCGGGTGTTGGCCGCGTGCCGCGAGCAGCTTCGGGATATCGGCCGGGTCGTTCTGGCCGTCGCCGTCCAGGGTGGCGATCCAGGGCGCGGCGGCCGCGCGGATGCCGCTGCGCAGGGCGGTGCTCTGGCCGCTCTGGCGGCCGTGCCCGATCACCCGCAGCTCCGGGAACTCGGCCATCGCCGCGGCCAGCACGGCGCGGCTGTCGTCCTGGCTCGCGTCATCGACATAGATCACCTCGAAATGCAGCAATCCACGCAGGGCGGCGGCGATCTCGGCGAGCAGCGGGCGGATGTTGTCGCGCTCGTTGTAAACCGGGACGACGACGGAAAGTTCGGGTGGGGCGGTCATGGTTCGGGCGTCGGGAGTGCGGTGAGTAGCCCGGATGGACTACGCGCGCCCGGCATAATAACCGCGACACCAGTCGACCAGTTGCGGCAGGCCTTGCTCGATGCCGGTGTGCGGCCGAAATCCGAGGGCTTGTTCGGCGGCGCGGGTATCGGCCATGGTCTCGGCCATGTCGCCCGGCTGCATCGGCTTCAGGATCCGCGCCAGCGGCCGGCCGACCGCGGCTTCGATGGTATCGATGAAATGCAGCAGCGCCACCGGCTTGCTGTTGCCCAGATTGAACACGCGCTGCGGCGCGGCGCTGCCGTCATCGGTGGGAGGCCGGTCGAGCGCGGCCAGCACACCGGCGACGATATCGCCGATCCAGGTGAAATCGCGGCGCATCGCGCCCTGGTTGAATACCTCGATCGGCCGGCCGGCGAGCGCCGCGCGCACAAACAGGATCGGCGCCATATCCGGTCGGCCCCAAGGGCCGTAGACGGTGAAGAAGCGCAGGCCGGTCAGCGCCAGCCGGTACAAATGCGCGTAGGCGTGCGCCATCGCCTCGTTGGCGACCTTGGTCGCGGCGTATAGCGACAGCGGTCGGTCGATGCGCTGGTCCTCGCTGAACGGCGGCAGCGCGCCGCCGCCATAGACCGAGCTCGACGAGGCGTAAACCAGATGTGCCGTCGCCGCCTGCCGACAGGCTTCGAGCACATTGGCGAAGCCAACCAGGTTGGACTGCACATAGACCGCCGGCGCCTCCAACGAATAGCGCACCCCGGCCTGCGCCGCCAGGTGCAGCACCCGGCTTGGCTGGTGCGTGGCGAATACCTGCGTCAGGGCCGCAGCATCGGCGATGTCCACCGCTTCGATAGCGAGCGCGGGGCATAGCGCGGCGACCCGGTCGCGTTTCAATTGCGGGTCGTAGTAATCATTGAAATTGTCCAGCCCGATCACGCGCTCGCCACGCGCCAGCAACGCAGCACAGACGTGGGCACCGATGAAGCCGGCGGCGCCGGTGACCAGGATGGGAGATTCGTGTGCGGGCATCTGAAGGCGCTGACAACGCGCAGGAACAGAACGGCACGGTAACCGAAACCGCCAAATGAAGACAGCGCCGTTGTGGGAGCGCTGTTGTGGGAGCGACGGGCACGGCGCGTCCAGTGGACAGAAGACAGAAGACAGAAGACGGAAGACGGAAGACAGATGACAGAAAAGACCAGGCCAATCCGGGTTGCTCTGTCTGCCCCGCCTTCCGTCCTTTCAACCCGACCAGACCGCCGCTCCCACAAGGGCGATGTGGCGGGCGGCGGTCAGCGTTGGCAGGATGCCGCTACCGCATAACGAATCAACACCCAGCGGCGGCGATTGGCCTGGCCGACTTCGATCCAGCCGGCCCGATCCACGCAGGCAGCCAGTGCCTCGGCATCGGCCAGCAACCAGCGCCGATCCGGTGCCAGCGCCAGCCAGTCGATGCCACGCGCGAGCTGCTCGGCCGCCGGCCGGCTGAAACCGAACTCGCTGACCGTGCGGTCGGCCTGCAACAGGTTCTGCTCGCGCCAGGCGACCAGGCCGAGCTCGGCCTCGGGGCCGATGATCGATCCGGCGCGCAGCATCAGCGCCCGCGAGGAATTGGCGGCATCGAGCATGGGAAAGCCGATCCAGCCGAAGCCGAAGGTCCAGGTCATCGCCAGGGTGAGGCCAAGGCCGGCGAACGCCCGCCGCTGCCCAAACCAGGCCGCCACCAGCAATCCGGCTAGGCCGAGGCTGGCGCAGAGCCACCACAAGCGATCGGAATCCGCGGCAAGCCCGCGCGATCGCTCGAATCCGCTCTCGAATCCCGGCGTGCCGAGCACGGCCCACAGGCCGGCGATCAGCAGGCCCGCCGCCAGCACAACGTTGGCCGCAAGCAGCACCCGCCGGCCAGCGCGCAGGCGCAGCGTCCACACCAGGCTCGGTGCCAGGCCGACCAAGAGCATCGGCAGCGCCGGCAGGATGTACATGTCGCGCTTGCCCGGACTGAGCGAGAAGAACAGCACGACCAGGGCCGCCCAGCCGAGTGGCAGCAGCACTCGCGCATCGCGGCGTCGGAGCAAGCGCCGCCAGGCGAGCGGCAGCGCCCAGGGCAACAGCAAGGACAGCGGCAGCCAGGCGATCGCGATCACTTCGAGAAAATACCAGGGCGGCTGCAAGTGTCCGCCCGGATGCACGAACCGCGTCGCGGTCTGGCCAAACAGAATCTCGCGGGCATAGGCAATCTGGCCCGGATCGCCGTGTTGCCAGACCTGCCACAGCATCGGCGCCGGCCAGATCAACAGCGGCAGCAGCACGGCGAGCGCGCCGAGCAGCCAGCGCCCGCGCGCTGGCTCGATCGGCGCCAGCCGCGTCGCCGGCCAACGGCGCGCCAACCAGAACGGCAGCAACATCAGCAGGGCGATGACACCGACGCCCTTGACGATCACCCCGAAGCCCGCGGCCAGGCAGCCGGCCCAGTACCAGCGCCAGTGCGGACCGAGCAACAGATGCCGCAGCAAACCGTAGCAAGACAGGGTGACCAGAAACACCAGCAGCGGATCGATCTGCGCGCGCTTGGCCTGATAGGTGAATTGCACGGTGAACAGCAGCAGCCAGCCGGCGATCCGCGCCGCGCGCCGCCCCCACAGCCGCCGGGTGAGGTCGTGGGTCAGCCACAGGGTGCCGAGCGCTGCCAACAGGGAAGGCAGCAAAAAGGCGATGTTCCAATGGCCGACCAGGCGATAGGCCAGCACCTGCAACCACATAAACAGTGGTGGCTTGTCGGCGTAAAGCTCACTGCCACGCCGCGGAAACCAGTAATCGCCACTGTCCAGCATGGTCCTGGCGAGCAGCACGAAGCGCGGCTCATCGGCCGGCCACGGCTGGCGCAGCCCGAGCCCGGCGGCCAGAATCACCGCGGCGGCGAGCAGCAGAAACAACAAATCGCGGCGGTGCGCGGGTAGTGATTGCAGCCAGGTCATACCGCGATGGTAGCGGCTGCCACCGTCCTGCCGGGCCGGTAGCGATCGATCACCGGCAATTACAGCGCCGCCAGTCCGACACCCCACGCCATCGATCCGGGCACAAGGCCCGGCCCATCGAAGCCCAACCAATGTGGGAGAATCGCACGGACTTGGCGGATCGTTGCCATCGCAGGGAAAAAGCCCGGGGCGACCCGATGACGGCGAGCTGGACAGATGGATTGCTCAGAGCGGCAACAAAAACCAGCCGGCGGCAAAATGACTACGCGCCCACTCTGCAACCGAATCGCGTCCGCATGAGTACACAGGGAGGACCGTCGTTGCCAACGCAACAGCTTCTGACACAGCAGCAAAGCCAGTACTTCGCCTGGCTGCTGACCCGACGCGCGGCGGGCGACTCCGTAGAGTCGCTGGCCTCAACCTTGGTCGATGCGCAAGTCGATTTGAATCCTCATCAAGTCGACGCCGCTCTGTTCGCCTGCAAGAACCCACTTTCTCGCGGCGTCATCCTGCGCCTGTTCATCTTTGCAGACCGGGTGAAGATCATCAGCCCCGACCATTTACCCGACAGCCTCACGCCAGAGCAGATCCGCGCGGGCCTCTCCAACCGGCGCAACAAAGTGCTCGCCGAACACGCTGCGCACATCCTGCCGTATCGCGGCCTGGGCACGGGCATCCCGAGGGCGCTGGGCGCGTGGCCCAAGATCGACCTGATCGACGAACGGGACACCAATCAATTCCGGGCTGTGGTCTGGCGTGAAGTCACCCCCGAAGTCACCCCCGAAGTCACCCCCGAAGTCACCCCCGAAGTGCTGCGGATGCTGGCCGTCATCGTAGGCGAAATGAGCCGGGGCGAAATCATGGCCCAGCTTGGGCTTAAAGACGAAAAGCACTTTCGCAAACACTACCAGCAGGCCGGAATCGGCCAGGGTGTGATCGAAATGACCATCCCGGACAAGCCCAACAGCCGGATGCAGAAGTACAGGATCACGCCGATCGGGCGCACGGTCGCAACGAACAAACGAGAGCAGCCATGAGGCCAAATGACCGCGCCTATCTCGACAGTTCGCACCACTTGGATCAGGTCAAGGTTGCGCTGGTCGTCAACCGCGTCAGTCCGCTGGAGATGCAGTTTCAGCAGCAGGTGGAAAAGCGCACGGCATTTACCGTTGAGCGGGAGTTGGTGTAATGATGAACCGGTTAGCACCGTTAAACCTACGCATCACCAAGCAGCGGTTGAGGTGCGCCAAGAATTGAGGGGAACGAGATATGGCCAGCGGAAAATTACTGCGGCAACTCATCAAATCGGCGACGCAAGGCGATTCTTTGGGCTTTCGCGTCGCGTCCGAGGCGGTGATCAAAGAGGAGCGCGAGAAGAACCATCATCTGCTCGCCAATGACCTTGAGCGTTTGCTTTACGGCGATCAGGCAACGGCCTGGAATAAGGCTCACAGGCTGCAAAGCCTGCCCAGCCTGCCGACCAACAAAGAGAACGGCCTTGCGCTACTCGAACAGCGCGCCGTGGTTCGGGAGGAAAAAGACATCATCCTCTCGGATGCCGCGCAGTCGGCACTCGATGAGATACTCATGGAGCACAACCGGGCGGACGTACTGCGCTCTTGCGGAATGCAGCCCGCGCAGAAACTACTGTTCTGCGGGCCTCCCGGCTGCGGCAAGACGCTGGCCGCCGAAGTCATTGCACACGCTCTGTCCATGCCCCTCATCTTGGTTCGGCTGGACTCGGTCATTTCTTCGTTTTTGGGCGAGACTGCTGCCAACTTGCGCAAGGTCTTCGACTACATCACCAAACAGCCCGTGGTCGCGTTGTTCGATGAATTCGACGCCCTGACCAAGGATCGCGGTGACAGTGCCGATCATGGTGAGCTCAAGCGCTCCGTGAATGCGGTCCTGCAGATGATGGACGGTTATCGCGGTGAAAGCATCCTGATCGCCACCACCAACTACGAGACCTTGCTGGACAAAGCGGTATGGCGACGCTTCGAGGAGGTTGTGCGCTTCGAGATGCCGAATCTGGAGCAGATCAAACGCCTGTTGGCACTGAAGCTCTCCGGTATCCGCCGCAATTTCGAACCGGATGACGGTCACGTTGCCTCCCAATTCAAGGGGATGTCACACGCCGATATCGAGCGGGTTCTTCGGCGCGCAGTCAAAGAAATGATCCTGTCCGGCCGCGAGTTCCTGGAGAAAAACCACCTCGATACCGCGCTTGCCCGTGAATATCGTCATAAGAGTTAAGGGATGGAGGGGGAGGCATGGCCTATGAACACTTGCGCTTGGAGCGAGAAGCGCCCTCGACGGTGCGCCATCCGAGGCGTCATCCGGGAATTCGCCCTCCTGCTGATCCGAGAGCGCATGGTGCCGCATTAGCCGGGAGGCTTGGTCAGGCCCGTCAACGCGCGACAGAAGAAGACATCGGCGGATTCGACGATCGCAAGCTGTTGAAGATCCGGCTGCGTGCGGGCGACAAGAGCGTGCCCCCCTTCGATGCCATTCCTGGCGTTGAGATCGTTAGCCAAGAAGACGAATCCATCGTGCTGGCATTCGCCACTGATGAGGGCTTGGGTGAGTTCGAGAGCCGCTTGGCCACCCTTGCACGCGACGGCGTCGTAACGCGCAAGGAGCTGTTCTACGTCATCGAAGACTTCGACCACTGGACACCCCAAGACCGTACCGGTGTCGCCTTGCGCGAGCAAGGATTTCCAGCCACGCAAACCTTCGTGCTCGATATCGAGCTCTGGCCCCAGGATCGGCAAGACAAGCGCCAAGAGATGGTTAGTGCCTTTCTCGATTGGTTGGGCGCACAAGGCATTGAACGACTGGACGACATTCGGCAACCCTCGCTCGTCATGATCCGGGTGCGCTGCAACCGTGCACAGGCCGAGCAGATCTTGCGCCATCGCGATGTGCGCACTACCGACCTGCCGCCCCGCTTGGGCGTGGCCGTACAACTGCTTCACACCGATATCAACCAGTTTCCTCCGATTGATGCCCCTTCTGACGATGCTCCGTCCATTGCCGTGCTGGATTCCGGGTTGACGCGTGGACATTCGCTGCTCGGCGCAGCGGTCGGCGACGCGCAGGGCTACCTTGCACCGCATCGCAGTGCCGATGACAACGCTCCCCACTGGCACGGCACCTTCGTTGGCGGGCTTGCGTTGTACGGCGATGTCCAGAGCGTTGTTCAGCAAGGGCAGTTCGTCCCCCAGCTTCGCCTGTTCTCCGGCAAAGTGTTCGAAGACGACGGACAAGACCAAACCGAGTTCGTCGAAAAGGCGGTCGAAGAAGCCGTGCGCGACCTGCATGCGCAATACGGCTGCCGGGTCTTCAACCTAAGCTATGGCGACCTGAACAAGGTCTACGATGGCCGGCATGTGCGCGGGCTCGCCTACACGCTGGATCGGCTGACGCGAAAACTGGGGGTCCTGTTCGTAGTACCAGCGGGCAACTTGTCGTCCTCCCAGTTGCCGGCCGATGCACGCGCGAGTTACCCGTACTACCTGCTCGAAGATCACGCCCGCCTGCTGGATCCCGCCACATCGCTCAACGCACTGACCGTTGGCGGATTGAGCCTGAATGAGGCCACACGCAATGCACAGCGCCATCCCAGCACGATTGAAGACCATGTGTTGGCACGGGCGGAGCAGCCGTTTCCATTGACGCGCAGCGGCCCTTCTGCCAGCGGCGCCATCAAGCCCGACGTGGTCGCGCATGCCGGCAACATCGCCTTGCGGCGCACTGGAGGTGGCACAGAGCATTTTGCTCCGGGAGTGGTCTCAGCTGGTCTGGGAGTGGTCTCATTGAACGGCGGCTTTGCCTCAGGGACTGCGTTCAAGGAAGACATCGGCACCAGCTATGCCGCGCCGCAGGTCGCTCACCAAGCCGCACGGCTGCTGGCCGAAGTGCCCGACGCATCGCCCAACTTGCTGCGCGCACTGATCGGCGCTCACGCCCGCTGGCCGCAAGCCAGCGAGGCCTTGTTGAACCCTGATAACAACGCTGAGGGCCGAGAAAAGCTATTGCGCCTCCTCGGTTACGGGCGCGTGGACGAAGCGGCGCTTTTCCGCTCGCTCGATCACACCGTTACCCTTCTGACCGAAGAGCGCATCGGCAACGACCAGCACCACTTCTTCGAACTGCCGCTACCGGACAGCTTCTGGGCCGATGGCCGGCGCACGCGCGAGGTGACCGTTGCGCTCGCCTACAGTCCGGCGGTGCGCACCACTCGGCTGGACTACCGCCGCGCTAAGCTGTGGTTTCACCTGGTGACGGCTGGCAGTCTTGACGAGGTCACCCAAGCCTACCGGCGCAATCGGGAAGAAGGTATGGGCGAGCGCGCCAACGGCCGCTCGCTACCCAACGACACCCGCAAGAACGGCACGTTGCAGGTCTCTCGATGGCGCTTCAAAAGGGCGTTGGCCAGCGGTCACAAGGTGTTCGTCGTGGTGACCCGACAAGACAGTCCTTGGTCCGACGGGCGCGATGGGGACGAGCCCTATGCCGTCGCCGTGGTGCTGGCGGATCGGGAGCAGGCCAACGCTCAGCTTTACGCCCAAGTGCGGGCGGCGCTGCAAGCCCGCGCCCAGGCACGTGCGCGTGCGCGCATGTAAAAACAGGAATACAGAATGAGCAAACAAAAACTCGAACTTACCTGGATCGGGAAGGAGAAGCGGCCCAAGCTGGAGCCGCGCATTCTGCTCGAAGACCCGGACAGGTCGTTTCACGCCAGGCACCGCGTGTCGGATGGCGATCTGTTCGACAACCGGCTGATCTTCGGGGACAACCTGCTGGCGCTGAAGGCGCTGGAGGCGGAGTTCGCGGGTCGGGTGAAGTGCGTGTTCATCGACCCGCCGTACAACACCGGCAGTGCCTTCACGCACTACGACGATGGGCTGGAGCATTCTATCTGGCTGGGGCTGATGCGCGACCGGCTGGAGATCATTCGGCGCTTGCTGTCGGAGGATGGGTCGCTGTGGATCACGATTGACGACAACGAATCACACTACCTAAAAGTGCTTTGTGACGAAGTTTTCGGGAGAATTAATTTTGTCTCGAATGTCGTTTGGCAAAAGAAATCATCCCCTCAAGCGAATGCCACATGGCTTTCAGATAGTCATGACCACATCCTCGTCTACGCCAAAGACAAGATGCGGTTTCAGCCGCGAAAGCTTGGTCGAACCGAAAAACAGAATGCAATCTACAAGCACTCTGACGAGTACGATGGTATCGGTGAAGACGGTAAATGGTACGGGCGAGGCCCGTGGTTTCCCGGTGATTTCACTTTGAGCCTTGCGTCGGGTGCTCGCGGAAAGCAGTTCGCGAAGACCGGTGTGAGCGACAACATCTATCCAATAGTTACGCCATCTGGCCGCGAAGTGTTGCCAGCGAAGGGGCGTGCATGGGCTTATGTACGCTCATCTTATGAAAGACTCTTGGCCGAGCATCGCGTCCACTTCGGAAAAGACGGGAGCAGTAAGCCGACCATAAAGCGATTCCTATCCGAAATCGAAGGAGATGGCGTCCCTGCCATGACAACCTGGCACTACTCAGAGGTTGGGGAGAATCGTACATCTGCTCAGGAGGTGAAGGCATTCAATCCAAACGATCCATTCGCTACGCCCAAGCCAGAGAAGCTGATTGCCCGGATCGTTGAGATCGCATCGGTGCCCGGCGACCTCGTCCTCGACTCCTTCGCCGGCTCCGGCACCACCGGCGCAGTCGCCCACAAGATGGGTCGCCGCTGGATCATGGTGGAGTTGGGCGAGCACTGCCATACCCACATCATCCCGCGCCTGAAGAAAGTCATCGACGGCGAGGACCAGGGCGGCATCAGCAAGGCGGTGGGCTGGCAGGGCGGCGGCGGCTTTCGCTACTACCGGCTCGCCCCGACGCTGATCGTCAACGACCGCTGGGGCAATCCGGTGATCAATCCGGAATACAACGCGGCGCAACTGGCCGAGGCGCTGGCCAAGCTGGAAGGCTTCAGCTACGCGCCGTCGGAAACGCACTGGTGGCAACACGGCCATTCCAGCGAGCGCGACTTCATCTACGTCACCACGCAGAACCTGTCCGCTGAGCAGTTGCAGGCGCTGTCCGAGGAAGTCGGCGCCGATCGGAGCCTGCTGGTGTGCTGTTCCGCCTTTCACGGCGTCACTGCGGCGCAGGCGGCCGAGCGTTGGTCGAATCTCACGCTGAAGAAGATTCCCAAGATGGTGCTGGCCCGTTGCGAGTGGGGACACGACGACTACAGCCTGAATGTGGCGAATCTGCCGCTGGCGCAGCCTGAAGAAATGGCGCCCTCACCTCAACCCTCGCGTGGCGGAAGAGGGAGAAAAGTCGTCGCTACACCGGATCTGTTCGGCGATGGCGGGGAGGAGGCGTGATGGCGAAAAAGAAGCAGGAGGTGTCCATCGTCCGCTCGTCGGCAGCGGAATACCTGACTTTCGTCGCCGCCACGGGCGATCAGCCGCAGGCGGTGGAAATGCGCTATGAGGACGAAAACATCTGGCTGACGCAGAAGATGCTGGCCACGCTCTACGACGTATCGGTGCCGGCCATCAATCAACACCTGAAGCGGATCTTCGGCGACGGCGAGTTGGTTCCCGCGGCAGTTATTAAGGATTACTTAATCACTGCCGCAGACGGCAAGCGTTACCGCGCCAAGCATTACAACCTGCAGGCCATCATTGCCGTGGGCTTCAAGGTCAACAATGCCCGGGCGGTGCAGTTCCGCAAGTGGGCAGGGCAGATCGTCAAGGACTACACGATCCAGGGCTGGACGATGGATGTGGAGCGCCTGAAGAAGGGCCACATGTTCACCGACGAGTATTTCGACCGGCAGCTTGAGTACATCCGGGAGATCCGTCTCTCGGAGCGCAAGTTCTACCAGAAGATCACCGACCTGTACGCCACGGCCTTCGACTACGACAAGCACGCGCCGACCACGCGCGAGTTTTTTGCGCTGGTGCAGAACAAACTGCACTGGGCCGTGCACCGACATACCGCTGCCGAGCTGATTGTGGCCCGTGCCGACGCAGCCAGGACCAACATGGGGCTGACACTCTGGGAAGCCGCGCCAGCAGGCAAGATCGTCAAGTCCGACGTTGCGGTGGCCAAGAACTACCTGAGTGCGCAGGAGCTGGATTATCTGGAACGTATCGTGTCGCTGTACCTGGATTTCGCCGAACTGCAAGCGATGCGGAAGCGACCCATGTCGATGCAGGATTGGGCAAATCGGCTGGATGGCTTTCTGGAATTCAACGGCAACGAGATCTTGACCGGGGCCGGAAAGATTTCGCAGGAACAGGCGAAGCTGCATGCCGATACCGAGTTCGATAAATACCGCATCGTGCAGGATCGGTTGTTCGAGAGTGATTTCGACCGACTGCTCAAGCAGCTTGATGCAAGCGGAAACGTCTTGCCCGGAAAGCCAGACGGAGATGCAGAATGAACGCCCGCGTACAGCACCACATTGCCGGGCGCTTGTCGCTGCGCCCACCGCAGGTGGAATCGCTGGCGAGGCTGGCGCGGGCATTGCAGGCTGCGCCGGAATTGCTGGGCCACGATCAGGACGTAGCTTCCATTCTCGCCACGTTGAAGGGCGAGTTTCCTACGCTTGCGGACTTCGAGCGCGAGTTCCCCTCGCTGTGCTTCGCCCTGGCCACCGGCGTGGGCAAGACGCGCCTGATGGGGGCGTTCATCGCCTACCTGCATCTGGCGCACGGCATCAACCACTTCTTCGTGCTTGCACCCAATCTGACCATCTACAACAAGCTGATCGCGGACTTCACGCGCAACACGCCAAAGTACGTGTTCAAAGGCATCGCCGAGTTCGCGCAAGCCGCGCCGCTGATCATCACCGGTGATAACTACGACCAGACCGGTGCGGCGGTGGACGTGCAGCCGCAAGGCTTCGCCCACGACGTGCGCATCAACATCTTCAACATTTCCAAGATCAATTCCGAGGTGCGCGGCGGCAAGGAGCCGCGCATCAAGCGAATGCGCGAGGTGCTGGGCGACAGCTACTTCAACCATCTGGCCAATCTGCCGGACCTGGTGCTGCTGATGGACGAGTCGCACCGCTACCGGGCCAGCGCCGGGGTGCGTGCGATCAACGAACTCAAGCCGCTGTTCGGTCTTGAACTGACAGCGACGCCGTTCGTCGAGTCCGCCCGGGGGCCGGTGCCGTTCAAGAACGTGGTGATCGACTATCCGTTGGCGCGGGCGATGGAGGATGGCTTCGTCAAGGAGCCGGCGGTGGTCACCCAGCGCAATTTCGATGCCAAGGCGCACACGCCCGATGAGATCGAGAAGACCAAACTGGAAGACGGCGTGCGCCTGCACGAGACCACCAAGGTCGAGCTGCTTACCTATGCCCGCGCGAACGGCGTCAAGCCGGTCAAACCGTTCATGCTGGTCATTGCGCGCGATACCAGCCATGCGACGCAACTGCTGGCGCTGCTGGAGTCGGAAGCGTTCTTCGATGCGCGCTACCGGGGCAAGGTGATCCAGGTCGATTCCAGCCGTACCGGCGCAGAGGAAGAAGCGATGATCGCGCGCCTGCTGGCGGTGGAGAGCGTGGACGAGCCGACCGAGATCGTGATTCACGTCAATATGCTCAAGGAGGGCTGGGACGTGACCAACCTCTACACCATCGTGCCGCTGCGCGCGGCCAATGCCCGCACGCTGATCGAACAGTCCATCGGGCGCGGCCTGCGATTGCCCTACGGCAAACGCACCGGGGTGGCGGCGGTGGATCGCCTGAACATCATCGCCCACGACAGGTTTCAGGAGATCATCGACGAGGCCAATCGCGGCGACTCACCGATTCGCCTGAAGCAACTCATCCTCGATGCGCCTGCGGCCGCGGATAACAAGGTGAGCGTGCAGGTCGAGTCCGCGGCAGCGGCTCGCCTCGGCTTGACGGCCACACCGGTCGTGCCGACGGGCCCATCAGGTGTCGCCCATGGAGCGACAGCCAGCGCCGCGCCGGCCCCGGTGTTCACCACCGCGGCCGAGAAGCAGGCCGCGCGCATGGTCATGGACATCATCGGCCAGTACGAAGTCAGGCGCGAGTTGGTGCCCACCCGCAGTGCGCTGCTCAAACCCGAGCTGCAATCGCTGATCCTGGCGGAAGTGACGGAGCGATTGCGGCCGCTGCAAGGCGAATTGCTGGCGGACGCTGATCAATCCGTGCCCGCGCTCGACCTGTCCGCGGTGGTGGCCAAGACCACCGAGGTTTTGGTGCAGCAGACCATCGACATCCCGCGCATTGCGGTGGTGCCGACCGGCGAGGTCACCACAGGCTTCCACGCCTTCACGCTGGACCTGAGCCAGCTCCATCTACAGCCGGGTGAGCGCGAGATCGTCGGTCAGATGCTGCGCAGCAGCGAGCAGTTCACCCTTCCCGCCGAGGCCGGGCGCAACGAGCAGCGACCGGAGGACTGCATCGTCCACGCCTTGGTGGACTTCGACGACATCGATTATTTCAGCCACGCCGATCTGCTCTACGACCTCGCTGGCCAGATGGCGCAGCACCTGCGCGGTTATCTGTCGGAGCAGGAAGCCGCCAGCGTGATGGATCGGGATCGGCGTTTGATCGCAGGCGCAATCCACGCGCAAATGATGGAGCATTTCTGGGAGAAGGCGAGCGGCTACGAGGTGCAGGTCAGCCGCGGCTTCACTGAACTCAAGCCGTGCAACTACACCGCCACGGCCAGCCAGCCGGCCCGCCATTTCCGCGACACCGTCCCCGATCCCGGTCGCATCAAGCAGTTGCTGTTTGGCGGTTTTGCGCGCTGTCTGTACCCGCTGCAGAAGTTCGATTCGGATACCGAGCGACGCTTCTCCATCATTTTGGATCGCGACGCGATGAAGTGGTGCAAACCAGCGAAGGGGCAGTTTCAGATTTATTACCAGCGGGGCAGCGAGCAGCCGGAGTACATCCCCGACTTTGTGGCGGAAACCGAGGCGACGATCTTCCTGGTGGAAACCAAGGCCAGGGCCGAGATCGATACCCAGGAGGTCAAGGCCAAGGCAGATGCCGCCGCACGCTGGTGTAGGCATGCGTCGGTGTACGCAGCCACGGTTGGCAGCAAGCCGTGGCGGTACTTGCTGGTGCCGCACGATCAGATCGTCGAATCGATGCGGCTCAGCGATTTTTTGCGCTTCGAAGTGGAACGCTGAACGCCTTGCCTTGGGTCATGGTGATATCGGCCGCCTGATCGCCCCACACCAGAAAACTAGGTCAGTCGGCGCTGCCGGCCGGGCCAGGATCGCCTTGGTCGCAAACAATGTGGGCAGCGGATAGCGAGGCCGAAGGGTGGTTTGCTAGGATGGGGTTATTGCGAGCTGGGTCACAGTTTGCATGGGGAACGAAGCCACTTCATCACCGGGACGTCCGCGTGTTGGGTCTGCGGTCGTATGGTGCTGGTGGGAAATTCAGTCACTCATGGATCAGCGAAGGGGTATGGTTATGCGCATTGGGTCGAAGCTGCTGCTGGCCTTGGTCTTGCTGTTCGCCGCCGGTAGCGGCATGGCGCAGCAAACCTTCACCAAAACCCGGTTGAGTGGCGCCGGTCCGTTCAATACCAATACCAATGTCAGCTATCGCCTGCAGGGATCGTGCAACAACCTGATTTCCGGTTGCGGCCTGCTGCGCATCGAGGATGCCTTTCCGGCCGAATTGGTCATGGCCAACTGCCCGGTGTCGGCGTTCTTCAACAGCATCACCTGTACCGCCGGCAGCAATACCCTGGTGCTGGTGCGCAATAGCTACGCCGGCGGCGACAGTTTCTCGCTCGATATCAATCTGCGTATCGTTCCGGCGATCACCGTCGCGGTGACCGACGTGGTCAACCGTGCGGTGGCCGGGGTCAATGGATTCGTCTGTCCGCCGCCGCCACAGAATGCCGTGATCGGCGACCCGCGACCGCCGCTGCCGCCGGATACCGCCGACTGCGCCTACGCCGAGGCCGCGCCGGTCAGCGTCAACGCGCCGATCCCGCGCTACACGGTGCGCAAGCAGCGGCTGGATCCAGCCACCAGCTTGGCGGTCGCGGCTGGCGAGGCGGTGACCTATCAGGTGCAGATCTGCTCGACCCAGGGCAGCGGCAATATGCCGATCACCAATGCCACCCTGGTCGATACCCTGCCCAATGTGCCCGGCCTGACCGCGGCCAGCGTCGAGAACAGCGGTGGCGGCGTGGTCGCCGCCGGCCCGCCGGTGACCATCACCTGGACGCTCGACGACACCACGCCGGCACCGACCGGTTTGCAAAACCTGCACACCGGCACCGGCTGCGCCAACCGCAGCTTCGTGGTGCGCTATCCGGTAGGTCTGCCGATTGGCACCGCGATCAATAATGTCGCCAACGCCACCATCGTTCCCTTGGTTGGGGCACCTGCGCCGATCGGCCCCGGGACCCGCAACGACACCATCGGTGGCCCGGTCCCGGCCGGCACCTCGAACAAGAGCGCGCCCGATGTCGCCCCCGGCACCGGCAATCCGATCGTCTTCAGCATTACCGCCAATACCAATGGCAGCAATGTGCGGGTGCCCAATTTCACCGTGGTCGAACGGCTGCCGCAGGCGCTGGCGCCGCTGCCGCCGGGGATCACCTTCACTTCGGTCAGCTCGGGCCGCTGGAACTCGCCGCTCGATGGCGCAATTTTGAGCGACATGCGCGCGACCATC
Source organism: Lysobacterales bacterium (assembly GCA_050173995.1). Taxonomy (GTDB): domain Bacteria; phylum Pseudomonadota; class Gammaproteobacteria; order Xanthomonadales; family Ahniellaceae; genus 0-14-3-00-62-12. Next base: position 24,610 of record JBFXKH010000033.1, read on the forward strand.
GAATTCACCACCCTGCCGGTGGTCGGCCCAGGCAATGCCTGCGATTTTTCGGTGGTGGGCACGCTCGCCACCAATCTCGCCAGCCCCGGCGGCGCGATCACCTACGTGGTGCCCGGCGACATTCCGCTCACCGCCACCTGCCTGCGCTGGCGTTTCGTCGATTTCGGCGCCAACGGCCCGGATACACCACGCAAGTTCGCCTTCAGCACGTCCCCGCAAGTGCGCTGCGATGTGGGCGCGAGCCCGCCGGGGATCGTGCCTTCGGCGGTAGAGAACTGCACCTACGCCGATTTCAACGGCGGCCCGGCCAACCCGCCGGTGCAGTGCGCCAATGTGCGGGTCGAATTGGGTACGCCCTCGGTGCAGCCGGCCAAGTCGGCCAATCCGACCATCGCCGCGCCCGGCGCGACCATTGACTTCACCCTGACCGCCAACCACGTCGCCGGCGACAGTACCGCGCCGATCGTCAATCCGATTCTTTCCGACTGGCTGCCGATCCAACTGGAGTTCGTGAGCCTGGTCAGCACCACGCCGGGTGGCGCGGCGTTGCAGGTGACGCCGGATTTCGGCACGACCGGCCGCACCTTGGTGCGGGTCAGCTTTACCGGTAGTTTCGCCGTGGGTGCGACTGGGCCGCGCGCGGTGATCCGCGCCCGGGTGCGCGAGGGTGTGCCGGCCAATACCGCGCCAGCCGCGCCCTACGTCAACGACATGGCGGTGTTCGTCAATCCCGGGCCCTCGGGTGCTTTCACCTGCCCGAACAACAGCGCGCCGACGCCGGATGGCAACGACCTGAACAACGACGGCTCGACCGTGGACTTGATGTGTCCGGGTAGCGCCACCTTCCGGGTCTCCGAGGCGTTCCTGCTCGGCGGCGAGAAGTGGGTCGAAGGCGATCCCGCGCTGGCCGTGGTCGGCGAACCGGGCCAGCCCAGCGTGGCGACCAATAATTCCACCTGCCCGGACTACGACACCAACTTCGGTGGCCCGCCCTCCAGTTTCACCCGCTTCCCCTGCGTCGCCCAGACCGACCACGGCGGCAGCTTCCGCTACCGACTGCGGCTGGCCAATGCCGGCAACCGCTTGCTCGAAGAGTACGTGGTCTACGACACCATTCCGTTCATTGGCGATACCGGTGTCGGTCAACCGCTGTCGGGGACCCCGCGGCTGAGTCGCTTCAACCCGGTGCTGGATGGCCCGCTCAACGCCACCGTGGTGGTGCCGCCGCTGATCCAGTTGGTCAACCCGGGCCTGGATCCGGTGGCCTATGCCAGCGCCGCGGAAGTGCGTATCGAATACACCACCACGCCGAACTTCTGCCGCGGCCAGGTGCGCACCGCCAATTACACGCCGGCCCAGGCCGGCAGCGCGGCGGTCGAGAACTCGTTCCCGGCCGGCTGTACGCCCGGCGTGTGGACCGCTGCCGTGCCGGTGCCGGCCAGTCTGGCTACCGGCTTCAGATTGCGGGCGTTTTCCAATCTGACCACGCCAACGGCGAGCACGAAGTGGGTGGCCGGTACCTTCATCGAAGTCGATGTGCCGATGCGCGCACCAGCAAATGGCGCGCCGCCCAGCTATGTCGCCGGCACCGCGCCAAACATCCGCGGCAATGCGGCGGTGTTCAATCCCAGCTGGAATTCGTTCGCGCACCGCGTGTTCCAGGAGGCAGCGACGATCGCCGCCGACCTGCTACCGACCGCCGAGCCGCCCAAGGTTGGGGTGATCCTGCCCGAGCGCTACCGGCTCGGCAATCTGGTCTGGCGCGACGACGGCGCCGGCAATCCAACCCAGCGCAACAATGGCCGCGCCGATGCCGGCGAACCGGGCATCGACGGTGTTTCGGTGCTGCTGTGCCGCGACAACGACGGCAGCGCCGGACCGAGCGGCGGCGATGCCCTGCTCGCCACCACCAGCACCGCGACTCTGGCCGGACAGGCGGGCAAATACCGCTTCAGCGATCTGCCGGCCGGCAACGATTACTACCTGGCGATTCCCAATGTCCCGGCCCAGGCGGTGTTGAACGGATTGTTCTCGACCCTGCCGGACGAGGCCAATGCCAATCTCGACATCGATAACAACGACAACGGCGCCAGCGTCGGGGTCGCTGTCTGCGGCGGCAATGTCAACTCGATCGCTTCCGGTTTAATCAGCCTGGGTCCGGTGGCCGGCACGCCGCCGGTCGCGCCGGAACCGACCAGCGAGACCCTGCGCTTCGGTGGCGCCGACGACGACAACGACGGCGATACGGTGTTCCCGGATTCGGCCTCGAACTTCAGTATCGATTTCGGCTTCGTGCAGCCGGTCGATCTCGGCGACCTGCCGGATAGCGGGCCCGGCGTCGGCAGCGGCAACTATGAGACCCTGATCGCCAGCAATGGTCCGGTGCATCCGGTCATCAGCGCACTACGGCTGGGCGCCGGCGTCGATACCGAGAGCGACGGCCAGCCCAATGTTGCCGCCGCTGGCGACGACAGTAACGGCGTGCCG
>JBFXKH010000034.1:0-26952 GCA_050173995.1 Lysobacterales bacterium
TCTTCCCCCATTCCCCATTCCCCATTCCCCGTTCCCCACTCCCCATCCCCCCCTCCCCACTCCCCACTCCCCACTCCCCATTCCCCGTCCCCCAGGAAAGCGCTGCGCTAGAATGGTCGACCGACTCCTTTGAAACGAGATCCCCATGTCCCACGCAGTCCTTTCCGCCCTTGGCCTCGGCGCCAGCAACGCCGGCAGTTACCTTGGCAATGGCGAGTGGTCGAGCAACGCCGATGCCGGCGTGATCGATTCGTTCAACCCGGCCAATGGCGAGCTGATCGCCCAGGTCCATTCGGCCAGCGACGCCGACTACCAGACCCTGGTTGGCCGCGCCCAGGCGGCGTTTGCGCTGTGGCAGAAGACCCCGGCGCCGAAGCGCGGCGAGGCGATCCGGCTGTGCGGCGAAGCGCTGCGCAAGCATAAGGACGCGCTCGGTTCGCTGGTTTCCCTGGAAATGGGCAAGATCAAGCCCGAGGGCGACGGCGAAGTCCAGGAGATGATCGATATCGCCGATTTTGCGGTCGGCCAGAGCCGCATGCTTTACGGCTACAGCATGCATTCCGAGCGCCCCGGCCACCGCATGGCCGAGCAGTACCACCCGCTCGGCCTGGTCGGGGTGATCAGCGCGTTCAATTTTCCGGTCGCGGTGTGGGCCTGGAACGCCTTTCTGGCGGCGATTTGCGGCGACATCACCATCTGGAAGCCCTCGCCCAAGACGCCGCTCACGGCGATCGCCGCGATCCGCATCTGCAATGAGGTATTGCGCGCTCACGGCTTCCCCGACATCTTTTTTCTGTTCAACGATGGCAGCAACAAGATCGCCGAGACCTTTGTCGATGACAACCGCATCGCCTTGATCTCGTTCACCGGCTCGACCCGGATCGGGCGCCAGGTCGGTGTGCGCTGCGCCCAGCGCATGGCGCGCAGCCTGCTCGAACTGGGCGGCAACAACGCGATCATCGTCGATCAGTCCGCCGACCTGAAACTGGCGCTGCCGGCGATCGTGTTCGGCGCGGTCGGCACCGCCGGCCAGCGCTGCACCAGCACCCGCCGGCTGATCGTGCACGAATCGCTGGTCGAAGAGCTGTGCACCAGTCTGGTCAAGGCTTACCAGCAGATCGAGGTCAGAATCGGCGATCCCCTGCATCCGGGCACCCTGATGGGCCCGCTGATTGACCAGGACGCGGTCGAACGCTTTCTGGCCACAGTCGAAGCGGCCAAGGCGGCAGGTGGCGTGGTGCTGGCCGGCGGCGAAGCGCTGCCCGGACCCGGCCACTACGTCAAGCCGACCCTGATCCGCGGCGTCGCCAACAGTCACGCCTGCGTGCAGCACGAGACCTTCGCGCCGATCCTTTACGTGCTGTCGTTCACCACGCTGGAAGAGGCGATCGCCCTCCAGAACGGCGTACCGCAGGGCCTGTCGTCGGCGATTTTCACCAACGACATGCGCAACGCCGAAACCTTCCTCTGCGCCAGCGGCTCGGACTGCGGCATCGCCAACGTCAACATCGGCACCAGCGGCGCTGAAATCGGTGGCGCCTTCGGTGGCGAAAAAGAAACCGGCGGCGGTCGCGAGTCGGGCTCCGACGCCTGGAAGGTCTACATGCGCCGGCAAACCAACACCATCAACTACTCGGACGCGCTGCCGCTCGCCCAGGGCATCAAGTTCGATTTCTGAGCGCGCCATGCAGCTTTCACTGGAACTGTTTCCGCCCCGGACCGATGAGCAGCGCGAGTCGCTGCGCAAGGCATTACCGCGCTTTCGCGAACTCGCCCCCGAGTACCTGAGCGTGACCTTTGGCGCCGGCGGCTCGACGCTTTCCTATACCCCGGAGGTAGTGCGCGAGCTCAAGCAGGACTTCGGCTTCGAGGCCGCCCCGCATATTTCCTGCATGGGCGGCACCCGCGAGGAAATCCGTCAGTTGCTCAAGCTGTACCTGGCGATGGGTTGCACGCGTCTGGTCGCGCTGCGCGGCGACATGCCCTCGGGCATGGCCGGGGTAGGCGATTTCCGTTACGCCAGCGAACTGGTCGCCTTCATTCGCGCCGAGACCGGCAGCGCCTTTCGCATCGAGGTCGGCTGCTACCCGGAGGTGCATCCGCAGGCGGCGGATGCGTTCGCCGACCTGCGCCATCTGAAACGCAAGCTGGATGCCGGCGCCGACGGCGCGATCACCCAGTATTTCTTCAATGCCGACGCCTATTTCCGCTTCATCGACGACGCCCGCCGGATCGGCATCGCACAGCCGATCGTGCCCGGCATCATGCCAATCGGCAACTACGCGCAATTGAAGCGCTTTTCCGAAGTGTGCGGGGCCGAGCTGCCGCGCTGGATCGACCAGCGCATGCGCGCGTTCGGCGACGATGGCGAAGCGATCCGCGAATTCGGCGCCGACCTGGTGAGCGCGCTGTGCCGGCGACTGATCGCGGGTGGCGCGCCCGCCTTGCACTTTTATACCTTGAACCGCGCCCGTGCCACCTTGAATGTGGTCGAGCGCCTGCGCTGAGCCCGGCCCTTTCTTGCTCGCCCGGTCTTTGTCACCATAGTCCTCTTTGACCCATCGACCGGAGCCCACCATGGCCATGCAATACCCGGAATTCATCTGGCAGAACGGCGAGATCAAGCCCTGGGCCGAGGCCACCACCCACGTGATGGCGCACGCACTGCATTATGGCTCGTCGATCTTCGAGGGCGTGCGCTCCTATGAAACCCACCAGGGTCCGGCGATCTTCCGTTTGCAGGATCATCTCAAGCGCCTGTATCACTCGGCCAAGATCTACGAGCTGCCGATGCCTTACGACCAGGCGCAGTTGACCGCGGCCTGCCATGCGGTGCTCAAGGCCAACGGCTACGGCGAGGCCTACCTGCGCCCGCTCGCTTTTCGCGGCCTGGGCGGTTTCGGGCTGAATGCCGATTGTCCGACCGACACCACCGTCGCCACATGGAAGATGGGCCAGTACCTCGGCCACGACGTGGTCGCAACCGGGATCGACGCGATGGTGTCGAGCTGGAACCGGGTCGCGCCGAACACCATTCCGGCCGGCGCCAAGGCCGGCGGCAATTACCTGTCCGGTCAACTGATCGCCCGCGAGGCGCGCCGGCTCGGCTTCGGCGAGGGCATCGCGCTCGGCAGCAATGGCCTGTTGTCCGAAGGCGCCGGCGAGAATCTGTTTCTGGCCTTCGACGGCCGTCTGCACACCACCCCGGTGTCGGCGGCGATCCTCAATGGCATCACCCGCGACACCCTGATAACCCTGGCCCGCGACCACGGCATCGAAGTGATCGAACGCGACATGCCGCGCGAATACCTGTACCTGTGCGACGAACTGCTGATGTGCGGCACCGCCGCCGAGATCACCCCGATCCGTTCGGTCGACGGCAAGCCGGTCGGCAATGGCGAACCCGGCCCGCTGACCCGGCGCATGCAGGAGCTGTTCTTCGGCCTGTTCAAGGGCAGCACCGCGGACCGTTACGGCTGGCTCGAACCCTTGCGTTGAAGTGGGAGGAGGGAAACGGGAAATGTAGGGTGGATAAGCGCAGCGCATCCACCATCTTGCCGACCTCGGCCGTGCTTGACATTGGTGGATGCGCTGCGCTTATCCACCCTACTTCTATCGACGCCAGCGTCGCGACGTGCCGTCGCTCCCACAACCGCGCCGCCCCACTCAGCGGAAGCGCAGGGTCGCGACCGTGCCGCGTTCCTTGCCGGCCGCCAGTTGCACGCGCCAGCCATACAGTTCGCACAGGCGCATGACGATGGCGAGGCCGAGTCCGGCGCCCTTGCCGGTGGCGCTGCTGCTGCGGTAACCCCGCTCGAACAGGCGCTCGACCTCGGTCGGATCGACCCCGACGCCGCTGTCTTCGACCCGCACCGCCTGGGCATCGACCACCACCCGCACCTCGCCCTGGTCGGTGTATTTGCAGGCATTGCCGACCAGATTGCCGAGCGCCACAGACAAGACCGCGACCGGCGCGGACACGCTGGCCTCGGCGAGGTGTTCAACGCGTATTGTGACCGGCTTGGCGCCGAGCGACAGCCGGGCGTTGTCGACCACCTGCTCGACCACGGTGCCGACATCGGTGCTTTCGCCCTGCGCCGGACCGCGGCGTTCGCCGCGTGACAGCAGCAGCAAGGCTTCGGTGAGTTCGTTCGACTGACGCGCGGCGCGGTCGATGCGCAGCAAGCGTTGGCGCGCCTTGTCCGATAGGTCGGTCTGGGCCAGCAGCAATTCGGTGGCGCCGCGGATCACCGCCAGCGGCGTACGCAACTCGTGCGAGACATCGGCGTTGAACTCGCGATCGCGGGCAACCAGGCGGGTCAGGCGGTCGGCGTAATCGTCCAGGGTCGCGGCCAGTTGCCCGACTTCGTCGTCGGCGAAGTGCGGCGCCAGCGGATCGGCGACCGGCGCCCGCGAAAATTCGCGCAGGCGTTCGACCAGATCGGCGACCGGGCGCATCACGCTGTCGGCGGCCCAGAACGCGATCAGCGCCGACAGTGCGGAAAAGGTCAGCACCGCGACGATCAGCCCGACCGTCAGCCAATGCCGCAGCTTGAGTTCGTGGCTGATGTCGTATTGCAGGAAGAACCAGGCGTCCGGCTCCTTGCGCACCGCCAGCGTGTAGGAAGCGCCGCCGCTCTGGCGGTCGCCGATGATGGTGTGTACGCCGTTCGGCAATTCGGCCCATGCGAACGGCACATTGGCGCGCTTTTCCGGGCTGTAGACAAAGCCGAGGATGCGCGAGAACGCCAGCACTTCGGACTTGGGATCCTGGCGATATTCATCGACGTAGTGGCCGAGTTCCAGGCTCAACTGCTGGCCGATCAACTGGTCTTCGAGATAACCGCGCAGCATTACCGCAGAAAACGCGAACGCTGCCGTGAGCAGGGTTCCGAACAGCAGAAACGAAATGATGATGCGGCTTCTGAGCCTACGTCGATACTGCATCCGGATCGCTCAGGCTGTAGCCGATACCGTGACGGGTATGAATCAAGAGCTTGTCGAATGGCTTGTCGATAGCGCCGCGCAGGCTGTGAATATGCACCCGCAGCGAATCGCTGTCGGGCAGTTCCTCGCCCCACACGCGCATCTCGATTTCCTTGCGGGTGACCACTGCCGGCGAGGCTTCCATCAGGCATTGCAGCAGTTTCAGGCCGATCGGATTGAGGGTGATCGCGGTACCGGCGCGGACCACGTTCAAGGTGTCCAGATTGAACTGTAGATCGGCGACCTGCAACTGGCGCAGGCCGCCAGCGCGCGAGCGGTTGCCGATCGCGTTGAGTCGTGCTTCGAGTTCCTGCAAGGCAAATGGCTTGACCAGGTAATCCTGGGCACCGGTCTCGAAGCCAAGCAGCTTCTGCTCCAGCGAATCGCGCGCGGTCAGCATCAGGATCGGGGTGGACTTGTGTGCTTCCTGGCGCAAACGCCGGCAGACTTCGAGGCCGTCCATGCCCGGCAGGGTCAGGTCCAGCACGATCACGTCGAAGTTTTCGCGCAATGCGAGGCCGAGTCCAGCGTTACCGTCGGCGGCGAAATCGACTACGTGGCCGCGGTCGGCCAGATAATCGCCGATGTTGGCGGCGATGTCGGCGTTGTCTTCGATCACCAGGATGTGCATGGGCATTAGCGTAGGCCGAATCGCGGAAGATTGCATCGATTTTTGCCGACCGGCGGACGATTTTCGGCAGCGCAAAAAAGAATGCCCAAGGCCGTTGCCGGCCTTGGGCGAAGGATTGCCCCGATACCGTGTCTGCTGAAATCGCGGAGATTCCGGCGCTCAACAAATCCAGTGAGCGGACTCTAGACCAGCGGCGGTTAAGAGCCGGTTAAACCGTGATCGCGGCCACGCTGGGCACGCCACCGCAGGCCTCGGTCAACTGCTTGAGCGCGATCAGCAATTCGCCGCGGTCGCCATCCTGCAAGTGCCATTCAACAGGTCCACAGCCAACTGCGGATCCTCGCGCAGCAGCCCGGACATGGCATCGTCATGGGTTAGCTCTCTCATGAAGTGTTTTCCCCAGCCGCCGATCAATCCATCAAGCCATGCCGAACCGCGTAGCGGATCACTTCGGCGGTATTGCGCACTTCGAGTTTGTCCAACACCCGCGAGCGGTGGTTTTCGGCGGTCTTGGTGCTGATCGCGAGCCGCTTGGCGATTTCCTTGGTGGTCATACCCTCGACGATCAGGTGGAACACCTCGCGCTCGCGCGGGGTCAAGCCGCGGTAGGGGTCGTCGAGCATGCCGCGCGGCTGTTGCACCTGTTGGGCCAGCACCTTGGATGCGTGCGTGCCGAAGTAACCGCGGCCGGCGGCCAGCGCGCGCACCGCCGCCAGCAGTTCGTTGCTGGCGCTGTCCTTGAGCAGAAACCCGGCGGCGCCAGCGCGCACCACATGCAGTACGTATTCTTCTTCGCTGTGCATGGTCAGCACCAGGATGCGCAGCGATTCGATCTCCCGGCTCAGCCGCCGGACCACCTCGATGCCGTTCAACTTGGGCATCGAGATATCCAGCACCGCCACGTCCGGGTGGCTTTGGTGGGCGAGCTCAATCGCCGCAATGCCGTCGGCCGCCTGCGCCACCACCTGGCAATCGCCGCTCTGGTTAAGCAGCGAGACCAGGCCTTCGCGCAGGATGGTGTGGTCGTCGGCGACCAACACCCGGATCGACCGGTTCATGCGCCACCGGCCAGCGGCAAAAATGCCCGCAGTTGGGTGCCCTCACCGGGCGCGGAACGGAACTGCAACTGGCCACCGAACAGGCGCAGCCGCTCGCGCATGCTGGCGATGCCGGCCGACTGTCCGTGGCTGGCGTTGGCCAGCGCCTTCGCGCTGTCGCAGCCCCGGCCGTCATCGACGATCAGCAGTTGCAATTGATCGGACCGCGAGGACAGACGCACCACCACGCTGCCTGCGGCGGCGTGCTTGGCGATGTTGTTCAGGCCTTCCTGGACCACGCGAAACACCAGCGTCGCGAGTTCGCCGTCCAAGGCCTGCTCCGGCAGATGCAGGTCGAGTTCGACGTCGATGCCGGCGCTTTCCGCGACCGAGCGGGCCAACCAGCGCAGCGCCGGTTCGAGCCCCAGGTCGTCGAGGATCTGCGGCCGCAGCAGTCGCGACAGCGAGCGGGTCTCGTCCAGCGCGGTGCGGCACAGGTCGATCGCGGTGCCGAGTTGGACGCTGGCGTCGGCGTCGAGCACCGCGTGGGCAGCAAGGTTTTCCAGACGGTGACGGAGCGCGGTCAGGTTCTGCCCGATGCCATCGTGCAGTTCGCGCGCCAGGCGACGACGTTCGTCTTCCTGGACCCGCCACACCGAGCGCGCCAGTTGTCGGAAATGCTGTTCGCCGGCGTGCATTTCGGCGAACAGCCGATCCTGGTCGGCACGCAGCCTTCGCAACTGGTCGCGCAGCAGTGCCGGTTCGGCAAGCGGCGCTGACTGTGGACGTGTCTCGCTCATGGCACTGACTCCGGCAGGCCCAAGGCCTGGGCAAGATTCCGCAGGCTGTTGGATTCGGCCGCAGCCAGTCGGTGAACCTGCCGCGCCAACACCGCGGCTGCGCGGGCACGGGCGGCGCTGGCGGCGGCCGGATCGGATGCTGCCAGGGCATTCGCAGCGAGCAGATGCAGACGCAGCGACCGCCCCCAATCGGGCAGGCGGGCGAGTTGCGATTGGGCCTGCTGATAGCTGCGCGCGGCGCTGCCCGGCTCCACCACCAGTGCGGTCTCCAACACCAGCAGTCGCAGCGGCACGCTGGCATGCCGCGACAATCCATCCTGCACTTTGGCCAATTCGGCGCGGGCTCGGTTACCCTGGCCGCTCGCGACCAGCAGGCGCGCGTTGAGCAACTGCGCGGGCAGTTCCACGCTGCTGCTGTGCGCGGCCCGGGCCACGGCAACTGCCTGTCCGGCTTGCTCGATGGCCAGCGGGTAGTTCTGTTCGCCTTCGGCGATTTCGGCCAGCCGCAGATGCAGCCAGGCGCGCTGTTCGCGGTTTTCGAACTGCTCCGAGGACAATCCGTCCAGCACCGACCGAGCCGCCGACCAGGCACCCAGATCGATCAGGATGGCAGCGCGTTGCAATTGCAGTTCCAGGCTGCCGCGCAGGTCGTCGCGTTGTTCGAAGCGGGCGAGCGCGTCGGCACTACGTGCGAGTGCGCTGGCAAACTCGCCTTGCAGACGGTCGAGCTCGCCGAGCCCGGCCAGACTGACCGCCCGCTCCTCGGCCATCTGTGCAGCTTCGGCCATGCGCAGACTCGAACTCAGCGACTCGCGCGCCGCGACGAAATCGCCGCGGGCGGTTTCGGCCAGGCCGAGCAATTGCTGCACACGCACCTGTCCACTGCGGTCTTCAAGCTGTTGATACAGGCTGGCAGCCTGCCGCCAGTGCACCTCGGCGTTATCGAATTCGCCGATCTGGTAGTAGGCGAAGCCGACGTTTTGCAGGCTCTCGCCGATCATGCGTTGATCGCGCAGGGACTGGCGCAGACTGAGCGCCGAGCGGTAGGCGTCCAGGGCAGGTCGGAAATTGCCCTGTTCTTCCTCGAACACTCCGATGTCGTTTTCCAGATCGGCCTGGGCGGCGACATCGGCAATCGGGGCCAACAAGGTACGCGCTTCTGCCAGAGCGGTGCGGGCTTGGTCGAAGCGACCCAGTGTGGCCAATACGGTGGCAGCATTTTGCAGGCTTCGCGCCTCGCCACGGGCATAGCCAAGCGCGTGCCACAGGCGCACCGCGGATTGCAGCTTGTCGAGCGCGATCGGCAGGTTGCCAAGACTCTTATAACCGAGCCCGAGCAGGTTCAGCGCCTCGGCCTGGGCGCGGGTGTCGCCGCGCATTTCGGCCAGCCCGAGTGCCGGGTTGAGCCAACGCTCGACCGCCCGCAGGGTATCGCCCTGCATGTAGGCGTATTTGCCCATGGCATACCAGGCATCGAAGTCGTTGCGGTCCTCGGCGACGATATGTTCGAGCGCGGCCTGCGCCTCACTCAGTTGGCCCAGCTCGGCGAGGGCGCGCGCCCACAGGCGCCGGATGCGGTGGTCGGCGAGATTGCGCGACAGCAGGGCAAGTTCGTCGACCACCCGGTCCGATTCGCCCAAGACGACTGCGGCCAGAGCCTGCGTGCGGCGGGCCGCCCGACCCGACTGTCCGGCCAACTGCTTGCCCAGGCGGCCGGCTTCGATCTGCGCCAAGTCGTTTTCACCCTGCACTTCCAGCCACTGCAATCGATCCCAGCCCAGCATCGCCAGCAGATCAACCGGGATCGCATCCAGGTCCTGCGCCAGCGGCTGGCTGCCGGCAGCGGCGAGCAGGCGTAGTTGTTCGGGATGGATCGCCGGGACTGCGTGAGCAGGCAAACCAAGCCGGGAACGCACCGCCGCCATCAACGCGGGCAGTTGCGCAAGCAGGGCCTCGGGGTCGGCGGCCTGGATGCGTTCTTGCCAGCGCGGCTCGGTGGCGTCGGCCGCGAACAGACTGAGGGTCAGGCTGGCGCCCTGGCCGTTTTCGATCCACTCGCCTTCCAGCATCTGCCGCGCATTCAAGGCGGTCGCCAGTTGCGGCCGGTTGCGCGCCGCAGCGGCACTATCGAAACCGAGCCTGGCCATGGCATCGCTCAGTCGCCGCGGTTCGGCGACGGTCAATTCTCCGCCGTCGATCAGGTCGTTGACCAGGTAGCGCACGACGCCATCGGCGACGGCTGCGGTGTCGCCAGCGGCCGGTTCCACACGCACCGGCAGGACCGCCAGATCCAACATCGTCGCCGCCGCCGGGGCGGATACCTCGGTTCTGCCCGGCAATTGCCATTGCCACCCCGCCCAGATAGCGATGGCGGCCAGCGCCAGCAGCGCAGATGCGGACAGCGCCAGCCGGCGTCTCCGGCCGGCTGCGGCCGGCACCACCACGGTTTCGGTGTCGATTGCTCGTACCACCTGTTCAGCGCTCTGAAAGCGCCTGGCCAATCGCGGATCGAGCAGTAAGGCGACCAGCCGCACGACCCAGGCCGGCAAGTGCGGGCACAGGGTATCGATCGGCGCTGGTCCGTTCAGGATGCGCTGGATCAGCATCTCGCTCGGGGTGCCATCGGCGAACGGAAGCGTGCCGGACAGCATCTCGTACAGCATCAGGCCGAGTGCGTACAGGTCGCTGCGCCCGTCGACCGGCAGTGCCTGGGCTTGTTCCGGCGAAAGATAGGCCGGCGTTCCGACCACCATGCCGCTGGCGGTCAACCCGGTCGCACCGACCGAGCGGGCGACGCCAAAATCGGTGATCAGGGCATTGCCGTCCGGATCGATCAGCACGTTGGCCGGCTTCAGGTCGCGGTGCACCACGCCGCGTTGGTGCGCGGCGGCAAGCCCCAGCGCCAACTGCCGGGTAATCGACAAGGCTTCGGCTGGCGCTAGCGACCCCTGGCTGCTGAGTCGGCGCTCCAGCGATTCGCCGGGCACGAAATCCATGCTGATCAGCCAGATCTGTCCGTGCTGAACCAGATCGTGAATGCGCACCACGTGCGGGCTGGACACCTGGCGCGCGAGCAGCAATTCCTGACGGAAGCGTTCGAAGGCATCGGGCTTGGAGGCCAATTCCGGGCGCAGCAATTTGAGCGCCACATCGACGTCGAGCTTTTGATCGTGCGCCTGGAAAACCACGCCCATCGCACCCATGCCGAGCAGACGCACGATGCGGAAGCGTTCGGCGACCAGGTCGCCGGGCTTGAGTTCGGCCGCCGCCCACAAACCGGTGGCGGTGGCGAGCCCCAGCCAGGGTGTGGTTTCGCGGCCCGGCGCACTCACGGCGACAGCGCCTCGCCGAGCGCGGCGTCGCGGATACGCCGGGCAACATCGCCGTGCTCCGATTCGCCGACCAGGATCGCTTCCAGTTGCCGGAGCTCGGTCTCGACCGCCAGCGCCGCGAGCAGGGTTGCGGCGCGCGCCGCGAATGCTTCCAGTAGCTCGGCGTCGAGCTCGCTGAACACTTTGGCCGTCTCGTCGGTATCCAGGTAGACCACACCGAGCAGTAACCCCTGATGCGCCAGCGGCAAGCAGGCAAGCGAGCGGATGCCCTGCCCGACCACGCTCGCCTGCTGTTTCAAAAACACCGCATCACGGTGCGCCGACAGATACACCGGGCGGCGTTCGCGCAGGGTGCGTTCGACCGCGCCGCGGCTGCCGCCAAACGCGCTGCTGGCGATTTCCTGCGGATCGATAGCGTGCCGGTGACGGACCGTGAGCGCGCCGTCGCTGCCCGCCGCCAGCAGGAATCCGCGCCGACACTCGGCCAGTTGCAACATCGCCTCCAACACTTCGTGCAGCAGCCGATCCGGGTTGGTTTGTCCGGACAGGGCGGCGGTCAGGGCGATCGACGAGTCGCGGCGCAGCCGGTCCTGCTGGCGCAAGGCTTCTGCGGCGTGCTCGGGCAGCGGCTGAAACTCGCAGAACACATCGCCCAGCGCAAACCAGACCGCACGCTCCAGCAAGGCCTCGCGCCGGCGCTCGCCGTCCACGCGCAGGCCGTTCTTGGAATCGAGATCGACGATCCGGCAACTGCCGTCGGCGCCAACGCGAAGTTCGGCGTGGCGGCGCGACACCGAACCATGCTCGATCACCAGATCGCAATCCGCGGCCCGGCCGAGGCAGAGGCAGGCCGGTTCGGCCAGCAAGCGGACCATCACCGGTTGATCGGGAACATGGATACTGAGTTTGGCGGGCATGGTGGCAAACGATTCCTCGACCGCTCACACTACTACCCGGCCGCGACTTCGCCAATCCGGTTGTGCGGTGGCGGTTGCGCGGTGGCCCGGGCCGTCATCAATTGCAAAGGTTCTGCAAACAGCGCAGTTTGTGCTTGAGCGCCGCGGCCAGCGCCTGGATCTCGCCCTCGGCATTGACCAGGTCGCGCGCTGCGCGCCAACGATTGGGAATGGCTTCGCCGCGCAAGTTGGCTGCCTCGATTTCGATTTCGCCGATTTTGGCCGTCGCTGCGGGGTAATCGCCGTTATCGAACGCGGCGTGGGCGATGCGCAGTTGGATGCCGAGGATGCGCCGCGCTACCAAGGACAAATCCGGCTCGCGCAGGCGCGCATCCAGATCGGCAAAACCGAGCGTGGCCTCGCCCAATACATTGGCCAGCGGCGTGCTCGACGCGCGCGTGCTGACCAGCTTGGCGATCACGAACTCGGAGAAGCGCCCGCCGCTGCCGCGCGTGCGGATACTGCCGGCGAGCACGTCACTGGTGATGTCACGGAAGGCGCCACCGATCGGCGCCTTCATCAGCCGGTAGACACTGCCGGGCAGGAACACCAGGGATTCATCGGTGTGAAACTCGAAATCGACATCGTCCTCGAAGGCCAGCCCGAGCGTGGTCGGCGGCTCGATCGTGACCAGGATCGGGAACGCCGGATCGAGCTGATAGCCGACTACGCCGCTCGGCAGGCGGGCGTTGACCGCAGCCAGCGCAGCGGGCGAATCGAGCAGAGTGGCCGATATCCCGAGAGCAGCCTCGGTCAGATTTTCGACATGGTGGAACTCGATTTCGAAATCGCCACCGATCGTGCATTCGACCAGAGATGGGAAGCAAATTTCAATTTCCACCTCGCGATCATCGCTGCCCGGAATGGCGGGCGGAATGAGCACCATGATCTCGGCCAACGCGGGCCCGGCCAGCAACGCCGAACACAAGAACAAGCAGACCGCGCGGCCGGCACGCCCAACCAATCCAGCTTGCGTTTTCATGAATCCACCCTCGCGTCGGCTCGCACTGCACTTCGGTGCGCGTGGTCAAGCTAGGCCAATCGCCGCCACAAGTCGAGTGCTTGCCGGTCGGGCTGGGCAATTCCACGCGTCGCGCTGGGGGTTTTCCCCTGGCAAAGGGTCGGAATTCCGATTCGGGTAGGGTGTTTTCGTGACCGAGTCCACGCTTCGGCTTGGGGTCGCGACGCTCCCCGCGCTGAGTGAAGTTCCGGATGGGTCGGCCGAACGAGACTGGCTAACTTGGTCACGTCGCAATCGGCGACCTGATACCCCCAACGGGAGTTCGATATGAACCAAGGTTCCTTTCTTCGCCGCAGCATGCTGGCGGTCGCCCTGACCGGCGCCCTGGTTGGCAGCGCGAACGCGCTCACCATCACCAGAGAGTTTTCCGCTTCCTGGTTCGATCCGGCCCACAGCGGCCACGGCTTCAACTTCGAAGTGGTCAGCAACGGCACCGCCAAGGTGATCGTCGGCTTCTGGTACACCTATGACGCACAGGGCAATCCGACCTGGGTACTGGCGACCGGACCCGTCCAGGGCGACCGCGCCGTGCTGACCGGCCAGACCGCCCGCGGCGGGGCCTTTGGCAACAGCTTCGACCCGAACCAGGTGCAGACCCTGCCCTGGGGCAGCCTGACCGTCACTTTCAACAGTTGCGACCAGGGCACGGTGCAGTACCAACCGCTGGATCCGGCACTGCCAGCGGGCAGCATGCCGATCACCCGACTGACTTCGCTGTACAACAGCAGTTGCAGCGGCGGCATTTCCGGCGACAACGCCGTCACCGCCAGCGGCGAGACCGTGCAGTTCATGAACAACACCGGCCTGGTGCCCGCGGCCAGCGGCAAACTGCGTTTCGAGGAACTACCCAATCGCAGCGAGTTCAGCGCCGAGGTCGAGGACCTGCCGGTCGGCCAGTACACATTGATCGTCGGCGGCAGCGACCGCGGTACCTTGAATGTAGTTGCGGGTGCCAATGGCAGCCACGGCGAGCTCGAGTTCAGGAGCCCGGTCGAGCCCGGCAAGCTGCTGCTCGACTTCGATCCGCGCGGCAGCACGGTCGCGGTCGCTCAGGGCGGCAGCATTTTCCTTACCGCCGATTTTGCTGCCGGCGGCAGCACACCGCCACCGCCAGCACCACCCACCGGCGGATCGGGCGCACCGCCGTTCGGCGATGCCGAGTACCGCCTCCAGGTCGAACCTCAGGGCAACGATGGCCCCGAGCTGTCGGCACGGCTGGAGCAGCGTCCCGACCGGGTTGATTTCAAGGTGGAACTCGAAGACGTGCCGGTCGGCACCTACGCGCTCAGTGTGGGCGGCGAAGACCAGGGCAGCATCCAGGTGGTTGCGGTCCCAGGTGGCAGCGAGGGCCAACTGGAGTTTCGCGAACCGGTCGAACTGGGCAAGGAGTCGCTCGATTTCGATCCGCGCGGACAACAGATCGAAATCCGGTCCAACGGCGTGCTGGTCCTGTCTGGCCCATTTCCCACCGAGCCGAGCGGAACTGCCACCGGCGATGACGACGGCAATGGTGGCGACGACGACGGCAATGGCGATGACGACGGCAACGGCGACGACGACGGCAACGGCGACGACGACGGCAATGGCGGAGACGACGATGGCAATGGCGACCCAACCGCCAGCGTGGAATTCGAGATCGGCATGCAAAGCACCGGCGCCGATTCCGACGCCTCCGGCCAGGTCAGTTACAGCGCTGAGCTCGGTGAGATCGAGTTCGAAGTCGAGATCGAGGATCTGCCGGATGGCAACTACCAGTTACTGGTCGGCGGTATCGACCGCGGCAGCATCGGCTCCAGCGGCGGCAATGGCGAGATCCGCTTTCGCACGCCGACCCGCAATGGCAGCCTGCCGCTGGATTTCGACCCACTTGGGCAACACATCGAAGTGTCGGCCGGCGGCACCGTCTATTTGACCGCCGATCTCCCGCAATAATCGGACTGTTTTGCTCACGGGCGGCGGCCCGTGCTGCCGGGGCTCCCCTACCCCGGCTGCACGAGCCGACCGCCCTTCTTGTTGACCACCGCAGGACCACGGTGCCCCGGCTACCATAAGCGCATGGTCATCCATCGCTTCTTCGGGTTTGCCTGCCTGGCGGGAGTTGGGCTCGGCTTCGGTTTGGGTGCAAACGCCGAGCCTGCGCCGATGCCTGCCACCGAACCTGCGGCGGTTGCCGCACTGCGCGGCAACTACGACGAATCCACCGATCGTTTGCGCGAGCATGCGCAGCGTCTGGTCGAAAGCGCGAGCACTTCGATTGAGCGGGGCTGGGCAGAACTCGCCCTGGCCGAGTTCGAAAATGAACTCGAAAACGATGCCGCTTGCCTGGCGCGGATCGAGGCCGCGCTCGCGCTGGCACAAACCAGTGGCGCGGATGACCTGGCATTTGCCGCCTTGGCGCTGCGCAACGTGGTCCATGTCAACCGCGGGCGACCGGCGGAAGCCGAGCTGGCACTGGCTGGCATGCAGAATCTCGCCGATGCGCGGCCACGCCACGATTGGCTGGCCGAAATTGCCCATGACCGCGGCGTACTTGAACGCAAACGCGGGAACTTCGATCTTGCCCTAAAACACTTTCTGCACGCCACCGAATTGCAGCGGCGACTACCCGGATCGCCGAGGCTGGCGCACGAGCTGAATTCGATCGGCATGCTGTACGGACGCACCGGCCGTTTCGCCGATGCCGCCGCCGTCCACAACCAGGCCCTGCATCTGGCACGCGAACGTGGCGACCGGCCCGAAATCGCGCGCAGCCTGCGCCTGCTTGGGGTTCTGTACCGGAATCTGGACGATGAGGAACAGGGCAGCCGCTACCTGAGCGAGGCGCTCGAATTCGTGCAGCAACGCAACCGTCGCGAACAAATCGCGATCGATGGCGAGCTGACC
Source organism: Lysobacterales bacterium (assembly GCA_050173995.1). Taxonomy (GTDB): domain Bacteria; phylum Pseudomonadota; class Gammaproteobacteria; order Xanthomonadales; family Ahniellaceae; genus 0-14-3-00-62-12. The sequence goes on from JBFXKH010000034.1 coordinate 15,647, forward strand.
CAGTCGTTGGTGCTGATGAATCGGTTGGATCAGGCCGGCTTCCATGCCGTCCGCAATGCAGCGCTGGCTGCCGCCACCGGCAACCCACCGAACAAGGTCAGCGCCTTCACGCGTATGGCCGAGTACCAACTGGCGCGCGGCGATCTGAACGCCGCCATGCTCTGGGCCGACCGCGCCTACCTCGAGCATGATCGGGTGGCCTTACGCGACCAGGTGCTGCTCGAATTGACCCGGGTGCGGGTGCGTGCCGCACGCAAGGCTTCCGCCGCTACGCTGGCGGAGGCACGTTCGGCATTGGCGGCGATCCGCCGGATCGGCGACCGCATCCTTGAGCGCAGCGCGCTGGATGTGGTCGCCGACCTGGAATGGGGGCTGGGCGATGCGCAAAGCGCCTATGCCACACGCACCTCGCTGCGCCGGCTGGACAAGGAGCTGGCGATGGACTTGGCCGGGCGGCGCATCGCCATGCTCGAAGCCAACCTGGAACGGCAGCGACTCGACGCCGAGCGGCAGTTGCTCGAACGCGACGGCCAGATCAAGGACCTGCGCATCCTGCGCCAGCGTTATCTTGGCATCGCGCTGGTGATCGGCATGCTGGCCTTGTTCACGGTGCTGGCGGTGGCGTATTCGCGCATGCGCGCCATGCGCCGGATGCACGGAGAATTGCAGGCCAGCCGCGACCAACTGGCGGCCGTGCACGCGGCCTTGGTCGCAAGCAACGGCAAACTCCAAACAATTGCGGAAAGCGATGCTCTGACCGGACTATCCAACCGCCACGCGGTCGTTCGCCATACCGAACCCTTGCTGCAGCGCGCGCGACACTCCGACTGCCTGCTAGCCCTGCTGCTGTTCGATCTGGACCATTTCAAAACGATCAACGATCGCTTCGGGCACCAGGCCGGAGATGCGGTGCTGCGGGAAATCGCCGCACGCAGCCGCGCCAGTCTGCCGGCCGAATGCGTGCTCGGCCGCTGGGGCGGCGAAGAGTTCATCGCCATCGTCGAAGTCGCCAACAACGCAGAAGCGCAGGGCATTGCCGAACGACTGCGGGCGAACCTGGGCGATACGCCGGTTGCCTGGCCGGAACAGCCGATCGAGACCAGCGCCAGCATCGGCCTGGCGATCTACGATCGCCGACAGCAGCCAAGTCTGGACGAGTGGATCAACCAGGCCGACCGTGCGCTCTACCAAGCCAAGCGAGAAGGCCGCAACCGGGTTCGGTTCGCCAACGACGCCTAAACTAGGCTGGCGGTAAACGCAGGCTGGCGGTGAGCGCAGCGGTTTTCAAAGGCGGAGCCGGTCACCCCAGCACCGTTGCCGCATTACCACCACGGGCGACCCGACGGGTCGCCCCTACGAACGGTGTTTCCCCGACGGCGGGTGTTTTCTCAATTCGGGCTGGCGATTTCGCCACCGCGGTTGGGATCGGTCACCGATTCGTCCGGACGCGGCTCGCCCGGGAACTCCCGCGCCACCTGCGGTACCAGCGGCACCGGCGCACGCAGTTCGCGCAGGGCGGCATAGACATCGACATCGCATTGGCCGTAGTCGCGAACCGCCAGGCGCTTCAGCACCAGCGCGTCGACCTGCTCCAGGGCCAGATCGGCACTGACCTCATTGGCCTGGTCGCGAACCGCACTCGGCGCGCTGTCCGCGACCAAGCGATAACGGCTGGCCGGCTCCAACTTGCCGCTGAGCGGAATCACCCGGCTGGCCTGGCGCTCGCCCTGGCCGTAGACCTCAACCAAATAACCCTGTTCACCCAGGTCGATGGGCGCACCGGTGTCGTTCCACAGATCGAGCACACGCCAGACCGGCTGGGTGACATCATCACGACCGGCCTGATAGCCGGAGATCAGCACGGCGCCCGACCCCTGACGACAGACCGCCGCTGCTTCGGTCTGGCCTTTTAACCAGTCGCTGTCGACGAACGCGTCGGCGACATCGGTGTCCGCCACGCAGGCGTCGGTCGCCCGCGCCAGCGCCAGGGGCACCGCCGCCAGGGGCGAGCGCCAAGCGCTGGCAGCGGCGTCTTCCGGCCCGATTTGGCCAACACTGTCGGCAATCAGGCGGTGCCCGATCTGACCGGCATCGACTTGCTTCTGGCGCCACGCTTCGGAGACTTCGCCGAGGCCATTCAGCGTGCCCGCCACCGTCAACTGTGCGCACCCGCAGCCAGCGTCCTCAAGGCCGCGGCGCAAAACCACGGCCTCACTGGGTTCGAGCAGAATCGACGGCAGCAACAGGTCGGCACGCTGTTTGACGGGCAAATCGACACGGTCACCGGCCACCAGGAACAGTCCACCGGCGGGCACTCTGCCGGTCAGCGGCAGACGCCGGCCCGGCCCCTTGACGCCTGGAAAATGAAGTTCCAGTTGATAATTCTCGCTGCCCAAATCCACCGTTCGCTCGCCACCGTTGAACAGCACCAGCGCGCTCTGGTCGGTCGCCGACTGATACGCATCGATCAAGAGCTGACCCTGGCTGCGGCTTTCTTCACTGGTTTCGGCGGGGGCAGCACAGCCACGGTCGCGGATTCGCGGCAGTTCGCCGAGTGCCAGCGCCTCGGTTTGCCAGTGGCTGGCCGGATCGAAGACGTCGTCCGGATTGGTGTCGGCCTTGCAGCGCTCGCCGTCCAGTCGCCGCAGTCCACCGCCGGCGGCCCCCAACGGACCGCGACGACTACCGACCTGGCCAACCGAATCGACGATCCCGGCGGCACGCCGATTGGCGTCCAGCGCCGCGGCCAGAATTTGGTCGGCGCGCTCCGGCAAGGCCGCCGCCGCCGCTTGCGCCGCAGCGCCTACACAGCCGCAACTCGGCAACACCTCGAGAATCGGACTGCGGCGGGCGACACGTATACGGTTACTCAAACGCGAGGCCGCCCAGACATTTTCGCCACCACAGGGACAACGGGTATTCAGTGCGGCCGCCTGGACCAGATCACCGGCGCGTTCAGGGGCGATGCTGCTGGCCGCGGCCACGGCATCGAACACGGCGTCGCACTGCGCATAGGTGTCGATCACCGCCTGCACGCCCTGCGCCGGATCGATCCCGGCGCCAAGCAGGCCGCGGGTGGCATCAGCGGCAGATTGCCCGGCCGCGCGTGCATGAGCGGCATTGTCCAGATTGGAATCGGCCGGATCGAACCAATCGGCGACCTGGGCGAGGCCGATGGTCGACCAAAGCAAGGCGATGCCAGTGATGAGCCGGCAAGTCAGCCGCAGGGAAATAGGGACCATGGCGCGCTCCAGCAGCAATTCGCCCGCGAGTGTAAAGCAGGCCGTCTGCCGGGTCACCTGCTGACAAGTGAACAAACTGCTGTGCTTTGGCCGGTGACAGTCGGTTCGAGCACAGGAAAACAGAGCAATGAAAACGCCGGCGCTAGGCCGGCGTTACATCCCATAGCCAGTCGATTGCGAGCGGCAGTAGCGCCGAACGCAGGCAACCCTGGCAAAGCTTAGTTGGCTGGATCGGCCTTGGGCTCCGCTGCAGCGGCTTCCGGCGGATCCACGGCCAGCAATTCGACATCGAACGCCAGCGTAGCATTCGGGCCGATCGGGCCGGGACGGGCAATTTCGCCGTAGGCCAGGCTGGATGGAATCCACAGCCGGTATTTGGCACCTTCCGCCATCAACTGCAGCGCTTCGGTCCAGCCCGCGATCACGCCGTTCAGCACGAATTCGGCCGGCTGGCCACGGTCGTAGGAGCTATCGAAGGTGGTGCCATCGAGCAGGGTGCCGGCGTAGTGCACGCGCACCTTCGAGGTGGCTACCGGCTTCTTGCCCTTGCCTTCGGTCAGCACCTGGTATTGCAGGCCGGAAGCGGTGGTGACCACGCCCGGCTTACTCTTGTTGGCGGCTAGGAAAGCCTCGCCCTCGGCCTTGTTCTTCTCGGCCAGAGCCTTGCTCTTGGCTTCCTGCTGGCTGCGCAGCTTGGCCATAAACTCCTGACGCACGGTCTTGGCTTCCTCGTCGCTGAGCAGGCTCTTGCCGCCGGCCATTTGCGTGCGCACGGCGTCGAACATGACATCGATGTTGATTTCGTCCTTCAACGGGATCAGGCCCTGGGCCATATCCAGACCGACCATGTAGCTGGCCTTGTCTTTATCGCTGACCAATTTATCGACCGCACTTGCCGGTGGAGCGGCAACCAGGCCAAACGCCACCGCAATGGCAAGGGTACTCGGTACAAAACGCTTCATTGGATTCTGCTCCTGGTGGGGGATTTCCGGCTGGGCCGGGGTAACACGCCGCCCATTGTCGCCAGCTATGGCGGCCGGCGCAATGTCGGTGCTGGGGCTGGGGGTTGGGAAAGCGGGACCGGGAGGGAACACTGAAAACCGAACACCGAAAACCGAACACCGAAAGCGGCATGCTGAGAACCCTTTCGAGGCAACAAGTTCCCAGGCTGCACAGCCATTCAGCGAATGCGGCTTGCGGCATACCCCGGCCGGTTTCGACAGGAATCGGCTTTGCCCCCTTTTCAACGGCGGCAATCTGGCGCAGGATCGCGGCAGCAGCGGCAGCACCGCCGCCTTACGCACGGGAGAACGCCATGTCGAGTCCAGAATCCAAGTCGCCGCCGCCTGCTGGCGGACCCGGTCTAATCCGCCAGATACGCGGAGTGCTAGGCGAAGTGTTCGGCGGCGGTCGCATCGATGCGGATCAGCAGACCACGTTGGAAGTGCTGTTCGCCCTGCTCGGCGCCATGGCCCAGGCCGACAGTATCGTCACCAGCCACGAGACCGAGTTCGTCAACGACCTGATGGACGAGCTTGGCCTGTCCAGCCACGCGCGCAGCATCGCCAAGGATGCTTTCGATCGCGGCCGTCAGAAAAAGGTCGATAGTGAGGCCGAAGCCCGGCGCCTGTTGGCCCGCTTCGGTGCCAAGTCCAGTCAGGTCGAACAGGTCTACGACGCGATCCTGCGGCTGGCCGCCGCCGATGAGCGACTCCGTCCGCGCGAACGCGAGCTGCTGGAAGGCATCACCCAAGCACTCGGCTTCGATGCGCATGCGCTCACCGTGCGGCTGAAAATACTCGGCCACGGCTAGGGTCGGCCGGTCGGCGCAAAGCATGAATGGCGCTACCTGATCGGCGAACCAATGGTTATTTCGGACAACTGAAGGGCCGCAGCCGATGTCGGATGCGGGCCTTCCTGTCATCCGGCCGGATCGATCACGGCTTATGAATCATCAAGCACAATTGGGGGGAGCACATCCGAGAAGTAACAATGTTGGACATTCGCCTCCAATCACCGGCGCGACGCAAATACTGCGTCACGCGGGTGTAATGAAATTCGCCGTCATGGCCGGTGCGGGTCATCGTCAGTGTGTCGCCATCTTCAAAGCCGCTGCCACCGACCGGCGGATCGGGTGTCGGAACCACTTGCTCTATGGGGTCGAAGTCGCGGATTGGATTGGGCGTAAACGGGCCATACTCCGCCACGTAATCGGCGTACTGCATCTTGCGACGGATGATGGTCTGCTCGCGCGCGCCCTCCACGCCATGCACGATGGTCAGTTCGAAATCGTAGCTTTGCGTTGGGTTGACCGCGTTCACCGGCGACGAGCGATTGGCGGCATCTTCCGGATTGGCCATCAACGGCGAGCCGGCCAGGACCAGGGCCAACAAGACAGCCAGCGCGCCGGCCTTGCGTGTTTTCTTATGCATGGATTTAGTTCTCCTGATGTAACCCGGCGATTCTACCGGGGCATCAAGAGTATCTTTTGTTCAAACAAAAAAAAAAGGGGGGGCTCCAACCCTTGGAGCCGCGGCGAAGTGGCGCTACCCGCCTTGGCCTGCCTGCGGCGACCCGCGCCAGGCCAACCGATGCCCGCCCCACCCAAACCGCATTGATCCACCGGCCGCCGGCCGCCAGAATACCTAATTCAATGGAGTAGCCGATGGCCCTGCTCGACTGTATCGAAAACGAAACCGGCCCGACGCCGCGTTTCAGCGTGGTCTGGCTGCACGGCCTGGGCGCCGACGGCGGCGATTTCGCGCCGATCGTGCCACAGTTGCTGCAGCGGCACTGGCCGGCGATCCGCTTCGTGTTTCCGCACGCGCCGGTGCGCCCGGTGACCATCAATGGCGGCATGCCGATGCGCGCCTGGTACGACATCCGTGGGGCGCGTATCGAAGACAAGCAGGACCAGACCGGGGTGCTCGAATCGATTGACCAAGTCAATGCCCTGCTCGAGCGCGAAACCCAGCGCGGCGTTCCGCCCGAGCGACAGATTCTGGCCGGTTTTTCCCAGGGTGGCGCGATCACCCTGGCCAGCCTGTTGCGCCGCGACCAGCCACTGGCAGCGGCGATCGCGCTGTCGTCGTACTTGCCGCTGGCCGCCGAATCGGCCACAGCGATCGGCGCCGCCGCCCGCGCGGTGCCGCTGTTCATCGGACACGGCAGTCTCGATCCGGTGGTGCCGATCACGCTCGGCAGCGGCAGCCGCGATTGGTTGCAGGCGCACGGCTTCCAACCGACCTGGCATACCTACCTGATGGCGCACTCGGTCTGCGCCGACGAAATCGCCGACCTCGGCCGCTTCCTCGATCCGATCCTCAGCGCCTGACGCAGTTGCCATCAACATAGCAACATAGGTTGTGCTGAGCGCAGCGCAGCGTAGCGAAGCGTAGCGAAGCGCAACGAAACCAGGGGCTAGGAGCTAGCGGCTAGGGGCTAAGAGCGGGGCGGCGCATAAGTTGTGCTGAGCGCAGAATCATAGGTTGTGCTGAGCGCAGCGCAGCGTAGCGAAGCGCAACGAAACCAGGGGCTGGAGGCTAGCGGCTAGGGGCTAAGAGCGGGGCGGCGCATAAGTTGTGCTGAGCGCAGAATCATAGGTTGTGCTGAGCGTAGCGAAGCGCAACGAAACCAGTGGCCAGAGGCTAGCGGCTAGGGGCTAAGAGCGGGGCGGCACATAGGTTATGCTCAGCACAGCGGTGTCTAACGGCGGAGCCGGTCAGCGCGACAAGCCGCAGCATCACGGCGAGATCGTTGCGCTTCGCTGCGCTCAGCACAACCTATTCCACTAGAGGCTAGCGGCTAGGGGCTAAGAGCGGGGCGGCGCAACTTATTCAGCGCCAGGATCGGCATGCACGACCACGCCGACGCTGGCATCGACCGGCGCCCGCCACGGCGCCCGCGTCAGCGCTGCTTGGGTTTGCGTGTGGCCGAGTTCGCGCCGCGCCGCGATGCCCTCGGCGCTGAAATCGATGTCCTTGCTGTGGGTTTCGCCGTCCAGATGCGGTGGCGTGAGCATGACCACCTGCATGGTGGTGCCGCAGCCGTAGCCGGCCAGTTCGCGCACCTCGGCCTGCTTTTGTGCAGCGGCCGGCAAGCGCGCGGTCAATTGTCGGATGACGTGGCGCAGTTGGTGCAGTTGCTGCTGGCGGGCGATGTGGCTGTGCGCGCGACTGGCGTATTGGATGTCCTTCTGCCGCTCCAACACTTCGGCGATGCTGTTCGGCATGGCGCCGTGGGCGTGCCAAACGTTGACTGCGAAAATCAGCGAACTGTGGCGCGGGTCGTCGTCGAGCACCGCCTCGATCGGGGTGTTCGAATAGATGCCGCCATCCCAGTAGGCCTGGCCGTCGATGCGCACCGCCGGAAACGCCGGCGGCAGCGCGCCCGAGGCCAACACATGCGCGATGCCCAAAGTCTCGCACCGGGAATCGAAGTAACGCATGGCGCCGCTTTCGACATTGACCGCGCCAACCGTCAGACGCGGTGCGCCGGCATTGAGCCGGCCGACATCCAACAATTCGCCCAGGGTCGCGGCGAGCGGCGCGGTGTCGTAGAACGCCGCCCGTTCGATCCCGATCTCAGCATGGATGCCAAGCCAGGCCGCGCTGCCCGGCTCGAAAAATCCGGGCACACCACGGGTCATGATGCCGAAATCATTCAGCGCCGCGGCAACCGCAGGCAGCAGCCAGGGCGGGCGCGCCGGCTGGGTGATCCGCGACCAAAACTGTTCCAGTGCAGCCAGCCTCTGTTCCGGTGGATTGCCGGCAATCAGGGCGGCGTTGATCGCCCCGATCGATGTGCCGATAATCCAGTCCGGCTCGATCCCTGCTTCGTGCAGGGCCTGGTAGGCGCCGACCTGAAAGGCGCCGAGCGCCCCGCCACCCTGCAGGACCAGGACCACCTGGCCGTGCGCCGCGCCGACGGTGGTCGCTGCGGGCTTGCCGCCTGCGGCTTTGCTTGCCGTGCGTTTGTGGCCGCTCATGACGTCGCCCTCTGTTGGTCTCGATAGTCGTGCAACACCCGGCCATAGGGCAGGGTCAGGTCGGCGATGAAATGCAGCCCACCGATAATCTTCATGATCGGCAGATCGGCGACCGGGGCATTGACATGGGCCAGCAGTTGCAAGCGGGCCGGGCCGGACCAGGCGCCCTTCACCTGGATGTCGGTCAAGTTGTAAGCGACCAACTGGGCGATCGCCAAGGAGCCATCGACATCCGGGATCAATTTGAGATTGACCTGTGTGGCTGACATCTTTTCCACGATCGAATCCGACGAGCAAGCCTTGCGCCCGTTCAGGTCGTACAGCAGGTGCTGGTGCTTGTAGCCCATGGTGCCGATCGCCACCCTTACCCCGGCATAGTCCAGCGTGCCGGTCAGCGTATCGTGTACCACTTCGAGCCGGGGCTGGCCGAGCTTCTTCGGGAAGCCCCAGATTTCCCGCCCACCGGCAATCGGTGGGTGGTCGTCCAGATACATTTGCGCGGTGAAGTTGACCGCCTGCCCGCCGAATCGGGCCGGAATCACCAGACCGGATTCGGTATAGCTGCCGAAACCGGAGGAATCCGGCATGCGGATGAATTCGCACAGCACGCGGTTGCTGCCGTCCGGCTGCAAGGGTTCGGGCAGGGCCGCGCGGATCGCCTGCGGGTCGGATTCGTAACTGATGATCAGGTATTCCCGGTCGATGAACCGGTACGGCCCGCGCGGATAAGAGGGCGAGGCCGCTGGCATCGATGGCAATTGCAGGATCTCGTCAAGGTTCATGACCAGCCACCCCCGGGCAAAGCGACTGCGCCGCTCATTGGGCGGTCCAGCCGCCATCGATCGGCAGGATCGCGCCGGTGATCGATGCCGCCGCATCCGCACACAGGAACACCGCCAACGCCGCCACCTGTTCGACGGTGACGAACTGCTTGGTCGGCTGGGCGTGCAGCATCACGTCGTTGATCACCTGCTGTTCGGTGATACCGCGGGCCTTGGCCGTTTCCGGTATCTGCTTTTCGACCAAGGGCGTGCGCACATAACCCGGGCAGATCGCATTCACGGTGATGTGTTGCTCGGCCACTTCCAGCGCCACCGTCTTGGTCAGCCCGGCGATGCCGTGCTTGGCGGTCACGTAGGCCGATTTGTACGGGCTCGCCACCAGCGCGTGCGCCGAGGCAATATTGATGATCCGCCCCCAGCCCTTCGCCTTCATCGTCGGCAGCGCGTGGTGGATGGTGTGAAAGGCCGCCGACATATTGATCGCGATGATCTGATCCCATTTGGTCAGCGGAAACTCATCGACCGGGGCGACGTGTTGAATGCCGGCGTTGTTGACCACCACGTCGATGCCACCGAAGTTCTGGATCGCATTCTGGATCATCGCCGCGATCGCCGCCGGCTGGCTCATATCGGCGCCGTCGTAATGCACCCGCACGCCATGGTCCTTTTCCAGGCGGGCACGGATCGACTCGATTTCGGCGGCGTCGCCGAATCCATTGAGGATCAGGTTGGCGCCTTCGGCGGCAAACGCTTCGGCGATGCCCAGGCCGATGCCTGAGGTGGAACCGGTAATCAGAGCGGTCTTGTTCTTGAGCATGCTGGCCTCGTGGTTGATGGGGTGGACGGATCGCTGGCCCGCGCCCGGCTTCGCGCCGAGCGCGGCCGACACATGATGTCTGGCAGCGCAGTAGACCATGATTCCCGTAAAATGTTGCAGCGCACTATGCTTTGGCCCGGCTTGCCGTCACTCAGCCAATGCTGGCCGCGCGCTTAGCGCCGTGCGCAGCGGAGCGACCACGGTTTAAGGCTACTGTGGTTACAATCCGCCCACAGCCGGGCACTGCCATGAAACTGGACTTTGAATGGGATGCCGAGAAGGCCGCGGCAAACCTCAGCAAACATGGCGTCTCGTTTACCGAATCCGCAGCAGTTTTCTTTGACCCTGATCGGATCGAGCGTTATGACGGTCGAGAGGACTACGGCGAGGATCGCTATGTCACGGTCGGCCGGACCGATGCCGGCGAACTGACCATCGCCTACACTCTACGCGGCGACGTCATCCGCATTTTCTCCGCCCGAAAGGCTACCCGCCATGAGCAACGCCAATACTGGAAAGACCGTTAGGCACAGTTTCGATTCGGCCAAGCCGCCGAGCGCTAGCGACGCTAGCAAAGCGCGCCTTGCGGCGCTGCAGGAAGCCGACATCGACCTCGGCGATTTGCCGGAGAGCCCGGCCGATGCAGAGTGGACACGGCCCGGCATCCCATTCTCGACCAGCCACAAACGTCAGGTTACTTTGCGCCTCGATGTCGATGTGCTCGACTATTTCCAACACGGCGACGCACGCTATCAGACCCGAATCAACCAGGTGCTGCGCAGCTACATGCTCACGCACGCGGTCAAGCGCTAGTTCGCGCCGTTCACCGCCGGCTGTGGCTGAACTCGCGCTGGCGCCCGGTCACGGCCGACCCAGGCGCCGCCGCTGCTACCATTCCAACCGACTGGAACCATGGCAGGGCCGACCGCGATGCGGGTGCTGATCGTCGATGATGAACCGCTGGCGCGGGCGCGACTGCGCAGCCTGCTGGCCGAGATCGCCCTGCCCGGACTGGAACTGGTCGGCGAGGCAGCCGATGGACGCGAGGCGATCACCCAGTGCGACGCACTGGCCGCCGACACGGTATTGCTGGATATCGGCATGCCGGGTCTGGATGGCTTGGAAGCGGCCCGCCATCTGGCCCGCTTCGCCGAGCCGCCGGCGGTGATTTTCTGCACCGCCTTCGACGCCCATGCCCTGGCAGCGTTCGAGGCACGGGCAATCGACTACCTACTCAAGCCGATTCGTGCCGACCGCCTCAGCACGGCGCTGGAGCGCGCTGCCCGTCTGGGCGGCAGCGGTCAGCGGCGTGAGGCGATTGCCAACGACGGGCTGGCCCGCAGCCACCTGTGCGCCCGTGTGCGCGGCAGTCTGCGCCTGGTGCCGATTGAGGAAATCGCTTTTCTGCTGGCCGAGGATAAATACGTTCTGGTCCACGCCGACAGCGGCGAAGTGCTGGTCGACGAATCGCTGAAGTC
>JBFXKH010000035.1:0-26877 GCA_050173995.1 Lysobacterales bacterium
CGCAAGCGCATGAGCGTCGATCAGTTCATGGGTGCAGTACAGCGCAAGGTGCCGGCGGCAGCGGCTGCGGCGCTGCCGGTGATCACTTTCAACGAAGAAGTGAGCCTGCACTTCAATGGCGAGAGCGCCCGCGTCGTGCACCTGCCCAACGCGCATACCGATGGCGATGCGCTGGTGTTCTTCCCCGAGGCCAATGTGCTGCACATGGGCGATGTGTTCTTCAACGGCCTGTATCCGTTCATTGATGTGGATTCGGGTGGGAGCATCGATGGCTATTTGGCCGGGATCGACAAAGGGTTGGCCCTGGCCGACGCCGAGACCCAGATCGTGCCCGGTCATGGGCCTTTGTCGGATCGTGCCGGGCTGCTCGCTGTGCGGCAGATGCTCGGCGGCTTCCGTGATCGCATCAAGGCGCTGAAAGACCAGGGCAAGACCTTGGACGAGGTGCAAGCAGCGGCGCCGACCGCGGCCTTCGACGAAAAACTCGGCGGTGCCTTTATCAAGCCGGCGCAACTGGTCGGGTTCATCTACAACAGTCTGCCTTAGCCTGAAGACCGATGACGGATGACAGAAGACAGAATTCAAAAGACGGGAGACGGAGGAGGGAAGCCCGTCGCTCGAATCAACGCCAGTTCTGAGCTTGTCTAAGTGCCGGGGCGAAGGTTTGATAACTTCTGGCGCCCTTCGGCTGTGCTCGGCACCGGGCAGCAGGCGCATTCCGGCTGCGGCGCGCTGGGCAGGCTGGCTTCGGTCGGGCGGATGCGGGTCGGGTCCTTGGCACCACGGTGATGGATCAAGGCGGCAATCGCCAGCGAGGCCAGCCGGGCCGGGCCGGGGTCGGCGCGCGAAGTCAGCACCACCGGCACAGCGAGCCCCAGTGCGATGCCGGCGACGACCGCATTGGCCAGGTATTCGAGATCCTTGGCCAGAATATTGCCGGATACGAAATCCGGCACCAGCAGGATGTCGGCGTCACCGGCGACCGGCGAGTCGATGCCCTTGGCGCGGGCGGCACGAAGCGAGATCGCATTGTCGAAGGCGAGCGGACCATCGACCAGCGCACCGTTGATCTGGCCACGCCGGGCCATCAGCGTCAGGCAGGCGGCATCGACCGAGGACAGCACGGCCGGGTTGACCGTTTCGATCGCCGACAATACCGCGACCTTGGGTTGCTCCACGCCGAGCAGATGGAACAGGTCGATCGCGTTCTGCAGAATCTGTGCCTTGGCATTCAGATCCGGGCTGATATTGATCGCGGCATCGGTGATGCCGAACAGTTTCGGGTACGTCGCCACATCGACAACGAACACATGGCTGACCCGACGTCCGGGCGGGCGCAGGCCATGCGCGGAATCGAGCAGGGCGTGCATCAACAGGTCGGTGTGGATATCGCCCTTCATGATCGCGTCGACCGTGCCAGCGCGAGCCATCGCTACCGCCCTGGCCGCAGCCTCGGCATCGTCGGTGGCGGCCACGATGCGTTCGCCGGGATCCCAGCCGAGCCTGGCGCAGGCCGCGCAAATGGCGCCGGGCTCTCCGACCAGCCAGGGCTCGACGATGCCGAGCGACTGCGCCTCGCGCAGGGTCTCGATCACCACCGGCTGGCTGGCATCGACCACCGCCACGCGCAGCGCGGGCAGGGCCGCGGCCTGGTCGATCAGGTATTGCAGATTGTTCGGATGGATGGTCATGGTTCAGCCCTCGGGCGATGGGGAATGTGGGTCGAGCAGGCGGCCGACGTGGCGGGCGATCATCCGTTCTTCGTCGGTGGCCAGCGCTTCTACCGCCACCGCGCTGTCATCGGCCGAGATCAGCCGCGCGCCGTCGCGGTTGCGGGCCTGGTCGAGGCGGACGCCCAGATAGTCGAACCCGGCGCAGATGCGTTCACGGATTTCCGGCGAATGCGCGCCGATTCCGGCGGTGAACACGATCCGGTCGAGCCCGCCCAGACTCGCGGTCAAAGCGGCCAGTTGCGCGCGGGCGCGGTAGCAGAACAGTTCGACCGCCTCGACCGCCGCCGGCAGATCGGGCCGGGCCAGTAGATCCTGCATATTGCGGCTCAGGCCGGATACCCCGAGCAGCCCGGATTCTTCGTACAGCAGATGTTGCAATGCCTCCAGGCCAAGGCCGAGCCGCTGTTGCAGATAGAGCAGGATGCCGGGATCGAGATCGCCGCAACGGCTGCCCATGACCAGGCCTGACAGGGTGGAAAAACCCATGCTGGTGGCGATGCTCTGGCCATCGCGCAGCGCGCACAGCGAGGCGCCATTGCCGAGGTGGGCAATGATGATGCGCTCGGCGGCGACCGCGACGCCGCTTGCGCGCAGCGCCGACACGACGTATTCGTAAGACAAGCCATGAAAGCCATAGCCGCGAATGCCCTGCTCAGTCAGATGTCGCGGCAGCGCGGTCAGGGTGGCCAGCCGCGGCAGGGTTTGGTGGAAGGCAGTATCGAAGCAGGCGACCTGGAACAGGCCCGGCCGCGCCGTGGCCAGCGCGCGAATGCCGGCCAGGTTATGCACCTGGTGCAGGGGCGCCAGTGGTTCCAGACCTTGCAGATCGGCGAGCAGCGGCGGATCGATCGGCATCGGCGCAGAGCGCCCGCCACCGTGCACGACGCGGTGGCCGGCGGCGATCAGTAGCGTTCGCGGCGAAATCGAATCGCAGAACGCGAGCACGCGCTCGAGTGCGGCGGGGTGGTCGGTGATGGCTGCGGTCTCGTCCAGCAGCACGCGACCGGTGGCATCGCTGACCCGCCAGCGGCTGTCGTTGAGGCCGATCCGTGCGACCGCGCCGCGGTATCTCAACGGCAGTGCCGCGGTCGCGTCGAACAAGGCGAACTTCAGGCTGGACGAGCCGCTGTTCAGCACCAGGATCGCCCGGCTATTGGGCGTTTTGAGCGGCGGAGCCGGGGACGTGGTGCTCATCGGCCAAGGCTACACCGGAACCCGCTGACCGGGGACTCGATGCGTTCCGCAGAAGAGTCTCGGGTTGAAACGTGATGATAGGAAACTAGCGAGCGACTGCTTGGGCAACCGTCGCGTCTATCTCGAAGCGTTCGTCACACATATCCCATAGATCGTTATGACATGTGCTCTGGCGTCCCGGACCGCCGCGCGTACCATGCCAAAGTGACGTCAGGACTCCGTGACGCTTCACCACTTCAATAGCGGGTAGGAAGTCGCTGTCTCCAGCCACTAACACTGCTCGATTGATTTGGTGAGTAGCCGCAAGTTCAACCATATCGACGCCAAGCATGATATCGACGCGCTTTTGCGTGAAAATTGGCGTGCCATCTGCTCTTATCCCACGATGCTCCAGCTTCCCGAGGCGCACTTGAAATCGTGGCAATCGCGATAGCGCGCAAATGAACTTTTCTTTGGCAGAGAATCGGTCCCTTTCTTCCGAAGTTGGCGGGTTGTGCTGATAGGGGAGGCAATGATAGTAGTACGTCCGCAGAAGGTTGCTTCCGACGCTCATGTGATTAGCAAATTTGCCGTAGTCGACGCGCACGCCTCCCAAGTGGATTTGAAACAGCTTGTCAACGTACCCCCCATCGATAAAAATTGCGCAACGGTCCATGCTCGACGCCTCCAAGCGAAGAAAAAAAGGGCCGGAGAAGCTAAACGCCCCGCCGGCCCCTACATGCTGACCCGACATCCTTTCGAACGCCGGGGAAGATAACTAATCCTTGATCCGTTGGAACCAAGGGGAAGATTCTGTGCTGATCCTATCACCTGTTTTCCGTATCAGCAACAGCTCAGCTTTACAGCTCAGCTTTCTACACAGCTTCCCACGATGAAGTCAACTTCCAGTGCGTACTACATAACCACAAGCTCCGCGAGCGCCGCGGCAATCGCATCGGGGCCGCTGCCGGCGAGCAGGCTTAGCTGGCGAACTGCAGGCGCGCCAGATGGGCATACAGCCCGTCGGCGGCGATCAGTTGTTCGTGGCTGCCGATCGCCTGGATGCGGCCGTGGTCGACGACCACGATGCGGTCGGCTTTCTGCACGGTCGCCAGTCGGTGGGCGATGATCAGGGTGGTGCGGTCGCGCATCACATGTTCGAGTGCCTTCTGGATCGCCGCTTCGCTTTGCGCGTCCAGCGCCGAGGTGGCCTCGTCGAGCAGCAGGATCGGCGCATCGCGCAGGATCGCCCGGGCGATCGCGATGCGCTGCTGTTGGCCGCCGGACAAACGCACGCCACGCTCGCCGAGGTCGGTGTCGTAACCGGCCGGTTGCCGCTCGATGAATTCGTGGGCATAGGCGGCGCGCGCAGCGGCGATCACTTCGGCGTCGCTGGCGTCGTAGCGGCCAAAGCGAATGTTCTCCATCGCGCTGGCGGCGAAAATGACGCTGTCCTGAGGAACCAGGGCGATCGAGCGGCGCAGGTCGTGCAGGGAAAGTTTGGCGATATCGACGCCGTCGATCAGGACGCGTCCGGCCTGCGGATCGTAGAAACGCAACAGCAACTGGAACACCGTGCTTTTGCCGGCCCCGCTCGGGCCGACCAGGGCGATGGTTTCGCCGTGGCGGATGTGCAAATTGAAATCGTCGAGCGCGTTCTGGTCGGGACGCGACGGGTAATGGAAGCCGACCTGTTCGAAACGCACTTCGCCGCGTGCCGGGCGCGGCAGTGGTTCCGGTATGGCGATCTGGCGTATGGTCGAGCGGCTGGCGAGCAGTTGGCCGATCCGGTCCATGGCGCCAGCGGCGCGCTGGATCTCGCCCCACACGTCGGTCAGTGTGGTGGCGGCGCCGGCCGCTGCGGCGGCGTAAAGCAGAAACTGGCCGAGGCGGCCGGGCGTGAGTCGCCCCTGGCTCACGTCATTGGCGCCGATCCACAACACCAGGGTGATCGCACCGAACACCACGAAAATCATCAACATGGTCTGCCAGCCACGCGCGCGAATGCGTTGTCGCGCGGTCGCCAGGCCGCGCTCGATGGCGCCATCGAAGCGGGTGCTTTCTTCGACCTCCAGGGTGTTGGCCTGCAGGGTACGCACCGCGCCCAGCGATTCGGCGGCCTGGGCGCTGGCGTCGCCGATACGGTCCTGCGATTCCCGCGACAACACCCTTACCCGGCCGCCGAACAGATACATCGGCAGCAACGCAATCGGGATCACCAGCGCGGCGATGCCGGCCAGCTTGGGAATGGTCAGAATCAGGGCGATGCTGGCGCCGATCACCAGCAATGAGTTGCGTAGCGCGACCGAGGCACCGGCGCCGACCACGCTCTGGATCAGTTCGGTATCGGCGGTCAGCCGCGACAGCAGGGCGCCGGTGCGGTGGTTCTCGAAGAACACCGCATCCAGGCGCAGCAGGTGGGTGAAAATGGCGCGGCGCAGGTCGGCCGCGACCGCTTCGCCGAGCATCGACGAGCAGTAGAAACGCATCGCCGTGGCCAAAGCGAGTATGGCGGCGATGCCAAACAGGCGCAAAAAATAGGTGTCCATCGACACCGTGTCGGCCACTTCGAACCCGTGATTCAACATCCTGCGCACCGCGACCGGCAGATACAGCGTGGCCGCGGTGGAAATCAGCATGAACACCGTCCAGCCGAACACCAGGCGCCAGTGCGGCTTGACGAAGGGCTGAATCTGGCGCAGCAGCGACCGGGTGCGGGTGGGGGCGTCTTTGTCCAAGGCGGGCGATGACCATGCGCGCGAGCAGCCGAGCAGTCTAACGGAAAACCCCAGGGAGTGCCGGACCCGGGGCAGACCCGGGGCAGACCAGGGGCAGTCGGAACATCGGTGGCGGCTTCGATTGGTTCGACCGGACGCCCGGCGAGGGGCGGGCACGTGAGGCGTGTCAGTTCAGGGCTGGATCTGCTCTCAGTTTTTCCACCGCCAGGTCAACGAAACGCCTGACCTTGGCCGACCCGAGCCGGCCTTCGCGGTGGATCACATGGATCGGCAACGCCGCGTCTTCATAGTTTGCGAGCACGGTCTTGAGCTTTCCGGTCGCCAGCTCCTGGGCCACCTGATAAGACAGCAGGCGGGTCAGCCCAAACCCTTCCTTGGCGGCCTCAAGCGCGCCGTCATTGGTGTTCACCAGGATGCGTGCATCGAGCTTGATGGTGGCACTGGTCTTGCCTTTGGCAAAAGTCCACTCGGAACTCGAAGAAACCGCGGTGGTATCGATGATCTGGTGCTTGGACAACTCCGCAGGGGCGTTGGGAATGCCGTGTTGGCGGAGATAGGCCGGCGCGGCACAAACGACGCGCCGCACCTCGCCAACACGAATCGCCCGCAACGATGAGTCTGGCAGCGGCCCGATCCGAACGCCGACATCGAATCCTTCATCGACCAGGCTGACAACGCGATCAACAAACAGGGCAGACACGGTGGTTTCCTTGAAGGTGCGCAGGTAGGAGGTTATGAGCGGCATCACGTACAGCTTTCCGAACAGCACCGGAGCGGTAACTGCCAGATGCCCGCGTGGCGCGGCATTGATGCCGGCCGCCGCCTCATCCGCCTCGTTTACGTCGGTCAGGATGCGTCGTGCATCGCCGAGATATCGGGTTCCGGCGTCGGTCAGGCGCACCAGGCGTGTGGTGCGGGTCAGGAGCATCACTCCCAGACGCTTCTCCAGATAGGCAATCGCACGAGTTACGGCCGGTGGCGACATGCGCAGACGACGCGCCGCAGCCGCGAAGCTGCGTTCCTCGGCCACCGCGACAAACACCGTCATCAAGTGAAAGCGGTCCATGGATCATTCCGATATAAGGAATAGATAGTTCCATTATACGAGTATTCTTCTCCGAACTGGAAGTTGGCAAAGTGCCCCGCGTCAACCCAAACGCGACGCCCCACCACCCACAACCCAGGAGTTGAAACATGGCACGCATCAAACTGGTTACCCCCGAGTCCGCCAACGCCGAGCAACGCGCTCTGTATGACGCCATTCACGCCCAGCTCGGCATGGTGCCGAACTTTCTTCAGGCTTTCGCCAATTCGCCGGCCGCTCTCCGCGCCTTCCTTGGACTGCACGGCATTGCCAGCGAGGGTTCGCTCGACCCGCAGACACGCGAGCGCATCGCGCTGGCCCTGGCCCAGCAGAATGGCTGCGAATACTGCCTGTCGGCGCATACCGCGATCGGCCGCAAGGCCGGTCTCAACGGCGCCGAAATCGAAGCCAACCGTTCCGGAACCAGCCAGGATGCGAAAGCCGCGGTGGCGGTCGGCTTTGCCCGGTCGCTGGTCGCCCACATGGGCGAAGTCACCACCAGCGAGCTGCAGGCAATGCGCGATGCCGGTTACAGCGAATCCGACATCGTGGAAGTCATCACCCATGTCGGCATGAACATTCTGACCAACCTGTTGGGCAAGGCGGGTCGCATCGATATCGACTTTCCCAAGGTCGAGCTGAAACTCGCGGCCTGATTCATGCCAACGACACCGGGAGCCACAGGGCTCCCGGTGGTCAGGAGAACGTCCCATGGCCCGTGCTTTTGCCGGCATTGCCTTCACCCCCAACGTCCAGGCCACCCAGTCACGGATGGGCAGCCGGGAGGCTTATCGTGCGGCCGAATTGGGCGAGCCAGAGACGGTAGCGCTTGGGTCGTACGAGACCGAGTTCATCGCATCCCGCGACAGCTTCTATCAGGGCACCGTCGGCGAGAACGGCTGGCCCTATGTGCAGCATCGTGGCGGTCCGGCGGGATTCCTGAAGGTGCTGGATGCGACTACCATCGGTTACGCGGATTTCTCCGGCAATCGTCAGTACATTTCGGTGGGGAATCTGGCCGGCGATGATCGGGTGAGTTTGATTCTCATGGACTACCCCGGGCAGCGCCGCCTCAAGATTTGGGGGCGAGCCCGGCTGATCGACGGCGACACCGAGCCGGCCCTGCTGACGCGACTGGAATCGGCGGATTTTCGAGCGCGCGTCGAGCGCGGCGTCGCCATCACCGTCGAGGCTTACGACTGGAATTGCCCCAAATACATCACGCCGCGGTTCACCGAGCGCGAAGCCAGGGATAGGCTTCTGGTTCAGCCATCGCAGCAATCCCGGCCGGCAGTGCCGGTCTCGGAACCGGAGGAGATCGGTACTGGCGCGCTGAAACTCGCCGTTACCGGACTTCGCCAACTGACGCCCCAGATTCGCGCCTACGAGCTGCATGCTGCGGATAGCGGCGCCTTGCCGCCGGCAGCCGCAGGAGCGCACCTTTCGGTGCCGGTTCGATTGCCCGATGGCTCGATCGTGAACCGGCAATATTCACTCGCCTCCCAGTTCGACCAGCGCGGTCGATATGAAATTGCCGTACTGCGCGAGGACGCCGGGCGCGGCGGTTCGGCAGCTATCCATTCGACTTGGCAGATCGGCACGCGATTGGCGCTGGCCCCTCCGGCCAACCAGTTTCCGTTGCACCAGGATACGCGGCGCAGCGTGCTGATTGCCGGCGGGATCGGCATCACGCCGATTCAGGCGATGGCGCAGGCGCTTTGGTCCCGGGGCGCTTCCTTCGCACTGCACTACAGCGGCCGGACGCCGGCGGAAATGGCCTATCGCGATCGGCTGGAGCGTCGATTTCCCCGGCAGCTCCAGCTCTATTTCACCCGCGTGCCGGGTGGAAGACGCATCGATCCCGTGTCGATCATGCGCGCGGCACCGGTTGATTCGGTGTTCTATGTCTGCGGGCCAATCACTTTGATCGAAGCAGTCCGCGCCGCGGCCCGGGAACTTGGCGTCGCCGCCGAGCGCGTTCAGCACGAGAGTTTCGAGTGAAGCCGGCCGGACCGGAACACCGTTGCAAACCCCGCTCACCGCGGAACCGTTCGCACCACAGTTCGAGGTAATGCATGCAAACCCAAGCCCCAGCGCCGCCATTTACCGAAGAGACCGCGCGGCGGAAGGTCCGCATGGCGGAGGATGCCTGGAACAGCAGAAATCCCAATCGCATCGTGCTCGTCTATGCCGAGGATACACGCTGGCGAAATCGCAGCGAATTTGTCGCCGGAAGGGAAGATGTCCATCGACTGCTGACCAGAAAGTGGGCGAGAGAGCTCGACTACCGGCTGATCAAGGAGCTTTGGGCGTTTTCCGGAAATCGTATCGCAGTGCGCTTTGCCTACGAGTGGCACGACGACTCCGGTCAATGGTTCCGCTCCTATGGCAACGAGAACTGGGAATTCAACGACGCCGGACTGATGCAGAACCGTTTCGCCAGCATCAACGATCTGGCAATCAAGGCGTCCGAGCGGAAATTCTATTGGCCCTTGGGGCGGCGTCCGGACGAGCACCCGGGTCTGGTCGAACTCGACCTATAACACGCTACGAATGCCACTCGGAAGGTGCAGTCGTCTGGCTGGTCCTCGGTTCCGGCAGGACCGTTGTAGATCGATCCGGAGTCCGGCCACAGTACGGGTACCGATTTGCAATTCGAGGCTGTGCTCTACCTTGCCGAGGCCGCTGCCCACAAGCACCTGGGAGGCGCGCTGAGCCCAGCGTCGCCGGCATTGTTGCGGCTGTTGAAGCGGAACGCGCGTCTGGACAGTAACGAGCTTGGCCTTCAGCAACCGGCAGGGCCGGCGACCGATCATGCCACCTCGATCCGTCCGCGGCTGTGATCGCGCAGTTGCAGGATGAAGTCCTCGGCACGGTCGCTGTCGATGGCGACGGTCAGGCGCACGCCGTCGCTGTCGAACTGCTCGTCCAGCTTTTCCGCCTGGAAGACCAGCAGGCAGGCGTGGGCTGCGCCCAGACAGTCGAATGGCAGCAGCAATTGCAGGCGGCATGGCGTTTTCAGTTCGTGCCTCGGCGCCTGACGCAGGCATTCGGCGGCGGTACCGCCGTAGGCGCGGACCAGGCCACCGGCGCCGAGTTTGATGCCGCCGAAGTAGCGGGTGACCACGACCACCACCTGGTCGAGACCCTGGCCGTCGATCGCCGCTAGGATCGGACGGCCAGCGGTGCCGGCCGGTTCATCGGCGTCGCTGGATCGGTAGGCTTCGCCGATCCGGTAAGCGAAGCAGTTGTGGCGGGCGTCCGGTTCGGCGGCCGCGGCGATGAAAGCGATCGCGTCGGTGGCCGATGCCACCGGCGCGGCCTTGGCGATAAACCGACTCTTGCGGATTTCCTGCTGGTAGTGCGCCGGTCCGGTCAGGGTGTGGCGGGCCACGGTCAGCGCTCGTAGCGCCGCCACTCGGCGGGCAGGGGATGGTCCGGATAGCGGCTACGGAACAATCGGATCGCGCGCCGCGCTGCGATGATCTCGCCCTTGGCCAGCAAGGTCTGGATCTCGGCGATGGCCGTCGCCGCCGCGGCGGATTCCGGCGGCGTCGCGGCATTGAACCGGCCGGCGGCCTCGGCCTCGACCTTGCCCTGGGTTTGGCGCTTGGGCTCGGCCGGGATCGGCGGAGCGGCCGTGGCCGGAACATCGCGACGATCGGCCGTGCCGGGTGCGGCGCGCTGTTCGGGGACCCGGCCGAGGCTGGCATGGTCGCTCTGAGTAAACGGTTCGGCGAGTGCGGCGGGACGGCGGGCGCGCTCGCTGCTGGCGGCTTCGGCGCGCAGTTCGTTGGCGTCGACCGCTGGCGTTTCGGCCGCCACGGAAAAGTTCGGGTCGCTGACTGCTGCCTTCGCCGGCGCTGCCGGGGTTGCCAGGCCCGCCGGTGCTGCAGGTGCTTCCTCGGCTGCTGGCGGGTTGACCGCGGTTTCCAGCGCACGCTGGCGCTCGCTCGGTGGATAGAGATCGACTTCGAGCACCTGTCGTGCCGGCGCGGATGCGTCCGTTGCCGACCCCGGGCGCGTGGACTCGGCCAGATACACGCGCCAGCCGATACCGGCGGCGGCGACCAGAGAAGCCGCGCTGGCCAACGGAATCCACCACGCCGGCCGGCGCCGGTGGCGCGTGGCGTGGCGGGCACCGGCCAGGATCGCGGCGTCGAGCCGGGCCGGCGGTTCGCTCTGCGGCAGGGCGCGATAGCGATCCAGCAGGTCGGCGTGCGCGCTCTGCCATTCCGCCAGTTCGGCGTCATCCGCGCTCGGCGATGGGGTGTAGGGCTTGCTCATTGCGACAGACTCTCACGCAGTTTTTCCAGGGCATAACGCAGACGCGATTTGGCGGTCTCGCGTCCAACCTCGGTGACCGCGGCGATCTCGTCGATGCCGAGGCCATTTTCGACGCGCAGCAGAAACGCGCTGCGCTGCTCCTCGGGCAGTTCCGCCAGTGCCACCTGCAGGCGCCTTGCTTCCTGAAAACGTCCGAGCGCCTGCTCGGGTCGATCGCCGACTTCATCGGCGGCGGCAAGCAGGGCCAGTTCGGCGACTTCGCCGGTTTCCTCTGGACGGGCGCGGCGGTGGCCGTCGATCAACAGATTGTGCGCAATCTGCAAAAGCCAAGTGGTGAAGCGCGCCTCCGGTCGGTAGCGGGCACGGGCGTTGATCACCCGCATCCAGGTTTCCTGGAACAGCTCATCGGCCAGATCGCGACGCGGAACGCTGCGCAGCAGGAAGCGGTACAGGGTGCCGCGATGGCGCAGGTACAGGCGTTCGAAGGCGCGACTGTCGTCGCGCGCATAGGCCAACATCAATTCCTCGTCGCTAGGTTCCACCATCGCCAGCGAGCGTAGCGCAAGCCCCGCCGGCCGAACAGACGCAAGCGAGTCGGACCGGGCGCCAAACGCGGCAAATGCACAAACGGCAGACATCGGATCGACCCTGTGACCCCTAGCTAAACGCAGGCCGGCCGACATCGGGGTTATGACCCGGCAGCGGGCCGTCGTCTGGGAGCGACGAATGTGGGAGCGACGGCACGTCGCGACTGCCGACCGCAGCGACAGTCGCGACGTGCCGTCGCTCCCACAAGTTCCCAACTCCCAACTCCCAACTCCCGCCAGCTCAGAGGCTCGGCAATTGCACTTGGATGCTGAGATGGTCGAAGGCGCCGCTCTGGTCGATGGCGGTGATGCTGTGTTGGCCGCTGTGTTCGAAGCGGTGATCGACGCTGGCCTCGCCTTCGCTTTCGGCGATCCAGCGGCCGTCCTGCAGCCAGTGCACGCGGCCCTCGGCGCCGAGGGCGCGGAGTCGTGCTGCTGGTGCCTTGCCGCCGGGGGCGGTGCGCAGGATCGCGTTGGGCAGCAGTCCGTCGATATGCAGGCGGGCGATGACCTGGGTCGGTTGTTCATTGGTGCAGGTTGGACTCAAGTCCGGCAGTCGGCTGGCGCGCTGTTCGCGCTTCGACAACCAGGGTCCGGCGAGGATCGGCCAGGTGGCGATGCTCTGGTGTTCCGCCGCGCGCCCGGCGCAGCCCGGCAATACCCTGAGACCGGTAATCGGGTCGCGCCACCAATGCACCTGCAAGGCGCTGCTGGACGGACTGTCACGGGCAGGCAGGGTCGGTGGCAAATTGCCATCGAGCACCAGCGCCTGACGCCGTCGCTGGCAGAGTTGCGGTTGTTCGGGGTCGAAGGCTTCACCGAGTGGCCAGCAGATCGTCGCTTGGCCAACGCTGGCCGGTTGGCTGCGAGTGCCGCTGGCAGTGCCGCGCGGCAGGCGCTCGGCGAGCGTGAACAGCAGTGGCAGCGCGGTGTTGGCGCCGTACTGGCCGGGGGAGGGTGTGCCATCCGGGCGTCCGACCCACACGCCGATGGTGGCCTGCTCGCCGACCCCGATCGCCCAGGCATCGCGGTAGCCGTAGCTGGTGCCGGTCTTCCAGGCAATGCCGCCGCGTTGGCCTTCGGCGAACACGCCTTCGATATCGCCGGGTTGTCCATGTTGTTCGAGCATGTGGCGGACGATGTAGGCCGCGCCTGGGCTGAGCAGTCGGCGTTCGACCAGCGGTTCAGGGTCGCGCAGGCGCACCTTCCCGGCCAGTCCGGCGCGGGCCAGCGCGGTGTAAGCGCCGACCAGTTGTTCCAGACGGGTGGCGGTGCCGCCGAGAATGATCGCCAGATTCGGCCGTGCCGCCTTGGGCAGCGCGAGCTCGACCCCGGCGTGGCGCAGGCGCGCGGCGAAGCGCGCCGGGGTGATGCGTTCCAGCAAATCCACCGCCGGCACATTGAGCGACAGGCGCAGCGCTTCGGCGGCGCTGACCGGGCCGTTGAAGCTGTCGCCGAAATTGGCCGGCCGATAACCGGCGAAATCCTGCGGCGCGTCGATCAGCAGGCTCTCGGAGTGAATCAGGCCCTGTTCCAGCGCCATGCCATAAAGGAATGGTTTAAGGGTCGAACCGGGCGAGCGTTCGGCGGCGACCATGTCGATGTGGCCAAGCCGGTCGGCATCACCGAATTGTGCCGCGCCCAGATAGGCGCGCACCGCCAGACTGGCGTTGTCGACAACCAGCACCGCGGCGGAGGTGCGTGCTGGCAGGCGTTCGATCCACAGCGCCAGACGGTCTTCGATCGAGGCCTGAAGTCCAGCGTCAATCAGGGTGTCGATACGGCGCAGGCCGGGGTGTTCGCGGTGCAGGCGCTCGGCGAGCAGAGCCGCCCGCATCGGAACCCGCAGGCTGCGCGCGACCACGTTTTCGTCGCTGGCCTCACGGATCGCCGAGGCCGGCCAGTCGCCAAACCGCGCCAGCCTGGCCAGCACCTTGTCGCGGGCGGCGCGGGCACGGGCGGGTTGTCGGTCCGGGCGCAGCCGGGTCGGCGATTGCGGCAGTACCGCGAGCAGGGCGGCTTCGGCATAGCTGAGATGACGGGCGGGTTTGCCGAGGTAGGCGTAGCTCGCCGCCTGCACGCCCTGGATGCCCCCGCCAAACGGGGCAAGGTTCAGATACAGGGTGAGGATTTCGTCCTTGTTTAGCCGTAGTTCCAGTTGCAGCGCGCGCAGCGATTGCCAGACTTTACCCACCAGGGTATGCGGGATTGGTTCGATCAGGCGCGCGACCTGCATGCTCAGGGTCGATGCGCCTGAGACCGCACGACCGTGCCAGAGCGCCTGTCCGCTGGCACGCGCCATGGCGAGCGGATTGACCCCGGGGTGCCAGCGAAACCAGCGGTCTTCGTAGCCAAGCAGGGCTTCCAGATAGCGTGGCGATACCTCGTCGATGCGCACCGGGTAGCGCCACACCCCGTCCGCATTGGCGAAAGCGCGCAGCGGCGAACCGTCGGCGGCCAGCACCACGGTGGCGCTGTCTTTGTCGATATCAGGAATCGGTGGCGGCAGCAGCCGGTCGAGCACGACCAGCAGCAAGATCAGCGCCAGCAACACGGTCCAGCGCGGGTGCCTATGCACCCAGGCCCGGACCGCGCGCGATGGCCTATCCCGGCAAGCGTTCACTTCGGCTCCTGCACCTCGATCGATTCCGGCAGGGCCGCGCCGACCCCGCGCAAGGTCGGCCGGTACATGTCTTCGACCAGCGGTGTCGGCACCCGGTAGCGACCCGGGCTGACCGCGCGCAGCAGGTAGTAAAGGCGGGCGGTCTGGCCGCCACTCAATTCGATCGCGGCGACGTAGCGGTCATCGCGGTATTCCTCGTAACGGATCTCGGCCTGGCCGGAGCGTTCGGCCAGGCTGACGCCGTTGATTTTCACGCCGTTCCACAACGTCTGGTCGCCCAGGTTCATGTTTTCGAGTTCGAGCCCGCCCGGCACCAGGTCGGCGATCAGTGCATCCTTCATGTCGCCTTTGGCGCTGATCTCCAGCGCGGCGACCAGCACCTCGCCGGTGGTCAACGGCTTGCCGTCGTACTCGCTGCCGTCCTGGCGGTAATAGCGACGGCGGATCGCCACGTCCTTATCTTCGACCTTGGGCGCCTTGGCTGGGTAGCCGACCACGTCTTCGACCAGGAAGATCGGCCCGGCGCCGCGCGGCGCCAGGGTCACACCCTGGGCCAGATCCGACCCGACGAAACTGCGCGCGACCTGGGCGCTGGCGGCGAACGGTTCGTGCTGCCCGCCGATCTGCACGTCGCCCTCGATCTTGCGTGCCAGATCGCCGAGCAGGGAACGCCCCAGCCGGAAGATCGAGATCTGTTCCTGGGTGCTGAGATAACTTCCGAACCACTGGGTCTGGCGGCCGGTCCATTCGCGTGCCACTTCATAGGCGCGGGCGTCGTACTCGGGCTGGCTCAGGCCGTTCTCGTTGACGATCGCCACCATCAGGCTCCAGTCGCGCAAATCCGATCCGTAGTCGCCAAGCCAGACCGGGCGGTCGAACTTGCGGCTGAACGCCTCGCCGATGGCGGCCTTGCCGCGCTCCTGATCGCCCATCAGTGCCAGCGCCACCCCGAGGTGTACCAGCGGCAACGGCGAAATCAGCTTGCCGCGTTCGTTGTCGTAGATCGCGCGCAGGGTGCCAAGCGGTGCCCGCTTGAGGCGGGCCAGTACGTAGGCGGCGTGGGCCTGTTCGGCGATCCGCAGGTGTTCGCTGAATTCGTATTCGTAGTGCGGGTTGCCGCCGGAGAGCAGATCGTCGTTGAGGCGCTTCAGAGTCTTTTCCAGGAACGCCGCGTCTGGCTCGAACCCGGCCTGCTTGGCGGCCACCAGCATCTCTGCCACATACGGGGTGATATGCGTGACCACGTAGGAACTCCCCGGCCAGTAGCTGAAATTGCCGTTCTCGGTCTGCATCGAGGCGAGCCTGGAGAACGCGGCCTGGACGCGGTCCCGGCGGTCGTCGGCGGCGAGCGCCGCGACCCCGAACCGATCGGCGGTTGCGTCATCCAGATAGACCAGCGGAAACGCCTTGCTGGTGGTCTGCTCGACGCATCCGTAGGGGTAGTCGATCAGATCGCGCACCACCGATGCGAACGGCATCGGCGGTAGCGTGCCCAGGGTGACGCGGGATAGCACAGAATCGCTGACCAACCCGGCGCGCAGGCTGGCGTCGGGGCGCACCTCGCGGCCCTGGTCGAGGAC
This sequence comes from Lysobacterales bacterium, assembly GCA_050173995.1. Lineage (GTDB taxonomy): Bacteria > Pseudomonadota > Gammaproteobacteria > Xanthomonadales > Ahniellaceae > 0-14-3-00-62-12. Next base: position 15,806 of record JBFXKH010000035.1, read on the forward strand.
CTGTACGCGCGCCCGGCGCTCGGCGGGATAGGCCGGGCGCAGCGCGAACTCGACCTTGCGTTCGACCCGGGCGCTGCCGCCGATGACCCGCGCGGTAACCGTGGCCACGCCGTATTTTTCACGCGCGACGATGGCGAAGGTCTGGGTGTTGCGGCCCTGGTCGGCCAGTTTCAGACTGCGCTTCGGTTGGCTGACCGACAGCATGTCGCCGCCGTCGAGGCTGATCTGGTAATCGCCGTCGACACCGCTGAGATTCTCCAGGTCCAAGGCGATTTCGGCCTGGTCGCCCGCGGCCATCGCCCGCGGCGCGCTGATCTCCACTACCAGTGGCGCCTGCACGATGGTTTCTCTGGCGACGCTGCCGAAGCGTTGTTCGCCAAACACCACGGCGGCCAGGCGCAGGGTGCCGTTGAAATCGGGTACCGCCAGTTCGAAGCGGGCGTTGCCGGCGGCATCGAACGCCAGCGGCTGCTCGAACAGGTCCACGGTCTGCACTTTGACGTTCGGTCGTCGCGACGAGGGCAGGCTGAGCAGGGCGGCGTCGCCGCCATAGCGGAGCCGCGCTTTGTTGCCGTCCAGGGCTTCGATGATGCGCCCGTAGACATCCCAGGATTCGGTGCCGTAACCGCGTGCGGCAAACCACCAGGCGATCGGATCGGGCAGCGGATAAGCGGTCAGATTGAGAATGCCGACATCCACCGCGTGCAGCACCGCGCGCGCGTTCTGGCCGGCGAGACCAGGCGCCTTGACGGTGACCGTGAGCGGCTCGCCGGGACGGGTCTTGGCGACCGCATCAATGCTGAGCGCCAGCGCGCGCTGGCTGCGGTCGAGCGGAATGCGGATCAGGCCGACGGCGCGCGACGGGGTGATTTTCTCCGGCGTCGAACCGGGGCGGAACACCAGGGTGGTGACATACAGGTCATGGCGCCGCCAGGACGGATCGAGCGGAATGCTGAGCGTGGTCTCGCCCTTGACCTCGAGCGACTGCTGCCACAACAGTTGGTCGCTTTCCAGCAGAACCAGGGCGCGGCCCGGGTGCGGTGGCTTGATTGTCAGCTTGACCGTGTCGCCTTCGGCGTAGGCCGGTTTGTCCAGGGCCAGCTTGACCTTGTCCGGGCGGCTGCCGGCTTCCTGGCCTTCGTTGTACCAGCCCCAACCGGCTTCGAACGGCAGCCGCAAGGTGAGTTCGGTACTCGGGTCGAATATTTCCAGCCGATAACCGCCCCAGCTCACCGGCAGGCGGATTTTTTCGCGGTGGCCGGCTTCGATGCTGAGGCTCTGCTCGCTCAGGGTTTCCCAGGTGCTCAGGTAATCGGTCTGCCAGCCGGCGCCATCGACCCAGCGCCAGTTGTACTGACGCCGATCGCGCAACAGCCGCACCTTGAGCTCGCTGGCCGCGGTCTCCTCGCCGCTCGCAGTGCTGCGCAGCACCTCGAACACTGCTTCGCCATTCGGCGTGGCGCCTTCGCTCAATTCAAACAGCGGCCGCACCCCGACCAGCTCCGACGCCGGCCAGATGGTGCGCTTGAGCGCACGGGTGACGGCGCGGCCACCGGATTCGTACAGACTGCCGGCGAGAATCGCGGCGACCGGCCCGGTCGCTGCCTTGGCGTCTTCCAGCGGAATCTCGGCGCTGAGCCGGCCCTCGCCATCGAGCACCTGGTCGAGCACATCGACCGGCTGTTGCGGCAGGCTCATCAGCGCATCGCCGAAGTAGAAATCCTTGAGCGCCTCGACCGGGTGCGGTTCCGGCTGCAGGCTGAGCCTCGCGCTGAAACGGTTGCCGGCGGCGGGCGACCCATACAGCCAGGCACCTTCGACCTTGAGCGCCAGCGGGTTGCCAGGCTGTAAACGCTCGGGCGCGTCGAGCACCAGTTTGAGCCGCTCCGGCAGGAACTCTTCGACCCGGAACGGGAAGCGCACCGCACGCGCCATGTTCGGCTCGGTGCTGAGTTCCAACGTCCACTTGCCGGTCGCGGCGTCCGGGGGAATCTGTCGTTCGTAGCCGACGTAGTCGAGTTCGCCAGGGCTCAGTTGCTGGGTGGACAGCGCCCGGCCATCGGGTTGCTTTACGGTTACGAACAGCGGTTGCGGCTTGACCATGAGTCCGTCGAAATCGCGCAACAGCGCGGATACCCGCAAGGTCTCGCCCGGCCGGTACAGATCGCGCCCGGACCAGGGGAAGATTTCCAGGTCGGTCTGGGCGCGGCCGCCGAGCGAGAACTCGGACAGGTCGAGCGCCGGCTGACTGAACGACAACATCGCCACGTCGCGCCCGAAACGTGCGGTCAGCAGTTGATCCTGCCCAGGTTTGAAAGCGACTTGGGTCAGCCCGTTCTGGTCGGTGGTCGCCTCGAACAAGCGATCGCCGCGGCCGCTCAACATCGTCAGAGCGACGCCGGGCTTGGGTTCGCCGGTCTCCAGAGAATTGCTCTGCACCAGCATGCCGTCGCGGTAGACGCGGACGTGCAGGCCGATATCGCTGACGAAGAACATGGCCGTGTCGAATTCGTAGTTGTAGTCGCCGGACTTTTTCAGCACCGCGAAGTACAGGCCGGCCGGGCGCAGCTCTTCGATATCCCGCACCGGCACGAAACTGACCGCACGCTCGTTGGGCTCGCCTTGCAGGGCGAAGCGGTTGGCGTAGACCGAATCGGCGTAGCGCAGCAACTGCTGCATCGACCAGTAACTGCGTCGGCCGTTCTTTTGGTATTCGTTGAGAAAGCGCGGCAGTTCGCTGTCCTTGACGCGGAAGAAATCGAGATCGACTTCGGCAACATTGACCGCGACGATCGGCACACCGCGCGAATCGTGGCTGGGCAGGATATTGCCCTGGCTGGCGAAGCCGACCTGCGGGGTGAGCTTGCCGCTGTATACGGATTTTTCCAGGTCGGCCGCCAGGGTGCTGCCATCGCTTGCGCCAAGTGCCTTGCGTACGGTGATCACATAGTCGCGGTTGGCATCGACATAGGGGAAGCGCAGGGTGAGTTGGTCGCCATCCAACACCCAACTGCCCTGGGTATCGGCGCCGTCCTTGCGCTTGACCGCCAACAACTGGTCGAACGCCTGCTGGCTGACCAGCGGACGCGAAAACTTCAGCACCAGTGCCGGCCGGTTGTCGTATACCTCGGAGCCGCTGGAGACCAGAGCGAAGGCCTCGGCGGGGGGCGCCGGTGCCGGCGCAGCCAGGGTCTGCACGGCGGGTGGCGCGCCGGCCGGCTCGCGTTTGCAGCCGGGCAGCGCGGCGATGGCCGCAGCGACGAATAGAAACTGCGCGATACGATGCATGGCTTTCTCCCGGGCGGTGTTGCTGGCAAGTGTAAGCTGCCGTGCGTCGCCGTGGCAGAACCCGCTCCGGCCCGATCGCTGGCCAATTCGGCTGAATCGCGGGCAGACTTGGCGTCCGGGTGCGTTGGCGCGATGGTGGATGCGCTGCGCTTATCCACCCTACTTCCTGTCCGCCGCGGCTTCGCTGCCCGGCACGTCGGGCCTCGGCCCGGGCAGCGGGGCGGATAGCGGCTATGCTCTTGGCTGCAAGCGTGGCGAGGCGTGGGCCGATGACAGCGAACCAGACCGGCGAAACCCGGCATGAGCCAATGAGCAAGGTCGATACCGCCTGGTTGCGGATGGAGCGACCGAGCAACCTGATGATGATTACCGGGGTGATGATGTTCGCCGACCGGCTCGATCCGGAGCGCTTTCGCCGGATCGTGCGCGAGCGCTTCATCAGTATCCCGCGCTTCCGGCAAAAGGCGGTGGATGCGCCCGGCGGCGCCTACTGGCAGACCGATGCCGAGTTCGATCTGGATTGGCATCTGCGTATCGCCGGTTTGCCCGGTCGCGCCGGAAAGGCGGAACTCGAGCGACTGTGTTCGCAGTTGGCATCGACGCCGCTGGATGCCTCCAAACCGCGCTGGCAGTTCCATCTGGTCGAAGGTTTCGAGGGTGGAAGCGCCCTTATCACGCGGATCCATCATTGCTATGCCGACGGCATTGCCCTGGTCCAGGTTCTGTTATCGCTGACCGATGTTCGACCAGAGCCGTTGCAGAAAGCGGCTCTGGCCAAGGTGTGGTTTCAGGAAGATCCGGGCAGCGTGCTCGACCGCTTGTTGGCGCCGGCACGCAAAGGCATCAACCAGGCGGTGCACTTGGCCGAAACGGTGATCGACAAGGGCCGCGAACTGCTCGCCGACCCCGAGCAAGTGGCCCGGCTGGCGCATGAAGGCAGCGAAATCGCTAGGGAACTGGCCGTGGTGCTCAGTCTGAGCGATGACCCGCCGACGCGTTTTCGCGGGCCGATCGGGGTCAGCAAACGCTGCGCCTGGGCCGATCCATTGCCGCTCGACGAAGTCAAGGCGGTCGGTCAGATGTTTGGTTGTACGGTCAATGATCTGCTGCTGGCTGCCGCCGCCGGCGCGCTGCGCCACTACCTGATCGATCAAGGCGACGATCCAGACGGGATCACCATTCGCGCTACCGTGCCGGTCAACTTGCGTCCGCTGGAACATGCCAAGAAGCTTGGCAATCATTTCGGCCTGGTGTTCCTCGAGATGCCGATCGGCGAAGCCAATCCGCTGGCCAGGCTGTCCCGTGTGGTCGAAAGCATGCGTGAGATCAAGCAGTCGCGCCAGGCGATGATGGCCTTCGGTCTGCTCGCCGCGCTCGGTATGTGCCCTGCGGCGATTCTGGGGCCGGCGCTGGAGATGTTCAGCCGCAAGGCCAGCACCGTTGCAACCAATGTGCCGGGACCGCAGATGCCCCTGTATCTGGCCGGCAGTCGCATCCAGTCGCAGATGTTCTGGGTGCCGCAGACTGGCTCGATCGGCATGGGTATCAGCATCCTGAGCTACGACGGTCAGGTGTATTTCGGCCTGATCACCGACGCCAAGCGTGTGGCCGACCCGCAGGCACTGGTCGCATTGTTCCGGCTGGAGTTCGAAAAGCTGCTGCTGCTGGCCTTGATGGCGGGCAGCGTAGAGCCGCTGGATGCGGCCCAGGCCGAAGCGCTGCTGCTGCGCTTCAAGCCGACCGCGCCGCCGAAACCGAAATCGCGGCCGAAGCCTGGCCCGAAACAAGTCCGGACCGCGTCCGGTCGTGCTCGGGCCACGGCGGTCACTGCTCCGGATGCCAAACAGCGGCGGCGACGACTGAAGGCGCTGGCCTGAGTCGCGGACCCAGAATTGCGGTTTTCGCGGCCTGCTTCTGCCGACCTTAATACACGGCGGAGTCGACCAGGTCGGCGTCGGCGGGTTCATTGTTGCTCGTGACCAGGGCCTCGCTGTGGATGTCACCCACCCCCAGGTTGACCACGGCGCCGAGCGCGGACTGGCTCAATACCGACTCGGCCACGTTGTCTTCGATGTGTACACCACTAAGGCGCAGCTTGCCGAAATTGAGTACCGCCGAGGCGGCGTACAGGGAATCGAATCGACGGCTGATGAAGTTTTCGGCGATGCGCGAGCGGTGGATGCGCAGCTGTCCGTAATTGAGCACCGTACCGGCATCGCGTTCGCGACCGGCCATCTGATTGAACGCGATCTCGCTGTCGCTGATACTCAGCTTGCCATAATTTTCAATGATCGCGGCCGATTGTCGGGCGATATTGTCTACGATCCGTACCCGCTGCAGGCGCAGCGTGCCGTGATTGCGAATGGCGCCTTCGCTGCCCTCGGCCAGGGTCAGGTCGCTCAGGTTCACCGAGCCGCCTTTGGTTACCGCAAGCAAGGTGAAGCCGGACGGTGCGTAGCGCCGGATCTCGGCCCCATGGCCGCGAAGATCGAGCTTGCCGGAGATCGGCGGCAGACCGAAGGCCGGATCAGCGCCGCTGGGCGCGGTCAGCGTGTACAGGCCGTGCTCGGCGAGATGGATGGTGTTGTGTTGGCCGTTGTTGTTGGCGGCCAGGAGCGCGTCGGTCAGTGCCTGAGTGTCACGATCGGCGATGCGGAACTCGGTTGCAGCGACTGGCAGAGTGAAGATCAGACTGGAGAGGACGAGGCCAAGGCGAAAGTTCATTGGGGCGGACTCCGGTGGCGGGTGTGCCGGTGCCTACCTTGCGCAGATTGGCTAGAGCTGACGTTCTATTGGTTGGGTCCAGGCGGCGGTCCATCCAATCCGCCGCGATCACTGTCGTGGTGCCAAATGCCACCGGGAACCGCATCAATGCTCGCCGCCGCCGCTGCGCCGCCGTGCGGCGCTGACACTGTTGTGCATCAGCTTGTCGGTGTAGGCGATGCCGATCGCGGACAGGATGAAAACGGTATGGATGATGGTCTGCCACATCACCCCATCGCTGCTGACCTTGGCGCCGCCGACGCCCAGTGCCCCGGCCTCGATGAAGGTCTTGAGCAGATGGATCGAGGAAATGCCGATGATCGCCATGGCCAGTTTGACCTTGAGCACGGAAGCGTTGACGTGACTCAGCCACTCGGGCTGGTCGGGATGGTTCTCCAGCCCCAGCCGGGAGACGAAAGTTTCATAGCCGCCGACGATCACCATGACCAGCAGGTTGGAGATCATCACGACGTCGATCAGCCCGAGCACGATCAGCATGATCTCTTGCTCGCCCAGCCCGAAAGCGCCATGGATCAGGTGCCACAGTTCCTTCAGAAACAGCACCACGTAGACGCCCTGGGCGATGATCAGCCCAAGATAGAGCGGCACCTGCAACCAGCGCGACCAAAAGATCAGCGAGGGCAGCGGACTGAGTGGGCGGGCAATTTTTTCGGCGGAAGGCGTCATGGTGTTGTTGGGGTTGGCAGTGGGTGAATAGGGGACAACGCCTGGTGGATATCTGATAGAGCAGCGAAACGCGATATAGGGCCGATGTGGGAGCGACGGGGCCTTGCTGTTGTGGGAGCGACGGACGTTGCTGTTGTGGGAGCGACGGAACGTCGCGACATGCTCACCGAAGGGACAGTCGCGACGTTCCGTCGCTCCTACAACTCCCGACCCCGGCCTCAACGCGATCCGCGTCCGCCCGGACCATCCTTGGGCTGCGTAAACAGGTGCGAGTCCATTGGGCCGATGAACTCGGCGGGTTTACGCCGGGCGGCGGGCTTGCCCGCGCGTCCGCCGGGTTTGGGTCCACCCTTGCCGCCTGGCTTGAAGCCGGGCCGCGCGCCCGCTTTGGCGCCGGGTTTGCGGTTGCCGGGTGGCGCCGCACGGTTGCCATCGGCGGCGCGCGCACCGGTGTGGGGATGTTCCTGGCCGGGGTGGTAGTTCATGAAACTGGCCGCTTCCAGCGCCTGGCCCGGCGCAGCACCGCGGCGGCCGCCGGGTTTGTTGCTGCGCCGCGGGGCGCCGGACTTGGGCCCGTTGCGTTTGGAACGGGGGCGCTCGTCTGCGGTGACCCGGTCGAAAGCGCGCAGTTCGCGTGCCTCGTCGTGGCGGTCGCTGCTCCAACCGCCTGCGGCTGTGCCGCTCGGGCGGTATTCGTTGCTGCTGCGGCTGGCCCGGCGCACGCCCAGTACCGCCTGCAGGGTCAGGGTTTCGGGATTCTTGGCCAGGCCACACTCGGTGCGCAGCGACTCGATCAGCTCGGGAGGCATCAGCCGGTAGTGGCCGCGGCGCAGATCGCGCGGCAACTCGACCGAGCCGTAACGAATCCGCTTCAGGCGCGCCACCTGCATGCCGATGTGCTCCCACAGTCGGCGCACTTCACGGTTTCGCCCTTCTTTCAGCACCACCCGGAACCAACTGTGATTGTCGCCCATGGAGATCACGTGGATTTCGTCGAAATGCGCAGGTCCGTCGTCCAGGGTGACCCCGGTCCGCAGTTGCTCAATGTGCTGCTCGCTGACCTGGCCGTGCACGCGTACCACGTACTCGCGTTCGAGTTCGCGCGACGGGTGCATCATCGCGTGGGCGAGTTCGCCATCGGTGGTCAGCAACAGCAGGCCGGTGGTGTTCATGTCGAGCCGGCCGATGGCGATCCAGCGCGAGCCTTTGAGACGCGGCAGGCGCTCGAAAACGGTCTTGCGTCCCTCCGGGTCGTCATTGGTGGTCAGCTCGCCTTCGGGCTTGTGGTAGACCAGCAACTGCACGTCCTCGGCCGGTGTCGGCACCGCCATGAACGCCTTGCCGTCGACCTCGACCCGGTCGCTGCTGCGCAGACTCATACCGATCTCGGCTACTTGGCCGTTGACCCTGATCTCGCCTGCCTGGATGCGCTCTTCGATGGTCCGTCGCGAGCCGACGCCGGCCTGGGCCAGCACTTTCTGCAGGCGTTCCTCGACCACCGGCCCCTGGGATTTGGCTTGGCGGTTGAGGGAAAGGGTGCCGCGGGCCGGGCGCTTGTCTTGGCTTTCGGTATTCATGGGTTTACCTCGGACTCGACCGACTGCAACGGGGCGCTGTCGGTGGTTTCGATCGATGGGTGGTCGCTGCTGTGGCTAATGATGGGAGGATCGGATTGCACCGACTCGTTGCCTTGTTCGCGTTGGTCGGGGGCGTCATCGCGGCCGCCGTCGGCGCTGGCACTGGCGGCATCGCTGGTCTCTGCATCGCTGTCTTCGTCCGCCACTGCGATTGCTGTAGGCGGCGACAACTGCAGTTCCGGTTCGAGCTCACCGATATCACGCAATTCGGCCAGTGGCGGTAACTGGTCCAGGCTTTTCAGGCCGAAGTAATCGAGAAATTGGCGGGTGGTACCGAACAGCGCCGGCCGGCCGGGCACGTCGCGGTGGCCGATCACGCGGATCCATTCGCGTTCTTCGAGGGTCTTGATGATGTTCGACGACACCGCCACGCCGCGAATCTGCTCGATCTCGCCGCGCGTCACCGGCTGCCGATAGGCGATCAACGCCAGGGTCTCGAGCAGGGCACGGGTATAGCGGGTCTGACGCTCGGTCCACAGATTGCTGATGAACGGCTGGTATTCCGGTCGCACTTGGAAGCGCCAGCCGCTGGCCACTTCGACCAAGGCGACTGCGTGCCCGGCGTAATCGGCGGCCAGCAGTTCCAGTGCTGCGTCGAGGCTTTCGGCGGCGTTTGGATCGTGCTCGGTGAACAGCTCCAGCAGTTGCTGTCGCGACAGTGGGGAACCGGCCGCGAGAATGGCCGCTTCGAGGATGCGTTTGATCTGGTCTATTTCCATGGAAACCTCTGAAAACCCCGAATCCGCCGGGTTCCTCGGAGCCTGCGGGACGATGGGTCGGGTCGCCGCGAACGGGAAGTGGCGGGGCTCATGGGCGCGGACATGGTTCGAAATAGCGACATCATTCTGGTGGGCGGCGGTGCCAGCAATTGTGGATCGATCAAGGCTCGCTGGCCTTGGATTTAAGGTAGATCGGCGCGAGTTCCTGTTCCTGCAGGATTTCGAGCAGGTGTTCCTTGGCGAGTTCGAGGATGGCGAGAAAACTGACCACCACGCCGAGCCGACCCTCGTTGACCTCAAACAGGCTTTCGAAGGCGTGAAATTCGCCATCGGACAGGCGTTCCAACACCAGGGTCATGCGTTCACGCACCGACAGCGCCTCGCGCTGGATCGCGTGATGGGCAAGCAGGTCGGCGCGCTTCAGCACGTCGCGCAGCGCCAGCAGCAATTCGGTCATCTCCACCGGCGGCGGTATTCGAATGATCTTGCGCTCGCCAGCGTCGGCCGAAGCGGGGTGAAAATCGCGATCCTGGCGCGGCAGCGCATCGATGTCTTCGGCGGCCTTTTTGTAGCGTTCGTATTCCTGCAGGCGTCGCACCAGATCGGCACGCGGATCGTTCTCCTCGCCTTCCGCGGTGGGTGGCCGCGGCAGCAGCAGGCGGGATTTAATTTCCGCCAGAATTGCCGCCATGACCAGGTATTCGGCGGCCAGCTCCAGCTTGAGTACCGCCATCAAATCGATGTAGGAAATGTATTGGCGGGTGATTTCCAGGATCGGGATGTCGAGGATATCCAGATTCTGGCGGCGGATCAGGTACAGGAGCAGATCGAGCGGGCCTTCGAACGACTCCAGGATCACCTCGAGCGCATCCGGCGGAATGTACAGGTCCTGCGGCATCGCCAGCACCGGCTGGCCACGCACCATGGCGAGCGGCATTTCCTGCTGCTGCGGTGGCGTCGGGAACAGCACCACGTTGCTGGCTGTTTCTGCGGCTTCGCTGCTCATCAAAAGGGTTCGACTGGCGAGGATGCGCGGTCGCTCGACGCCACCGGAGGGTCGGTGGCGGGAGGTGTGTCGCGCCAGCGGCGCGGACAGGGGTCTGGGTGTGGCTGTGTCAACAACGGAAAGCCCGTCTGATGGTGAAGCGTTGCGTTCGGTACCGTTCGAAGCGCGCGGGAGGCATCACCCACCAGGCAGGCGCTACCGTCTGGTAGCGCATCGCGAGAAGCGGTTGCATCCACAGGACGTTCGGCCAGTTGCCGGCCCGCGCAGAAGCGCATGGCTAACCCGGGTGAAGATCAGACGATGCGGCCGTAGCAACGAGGCCGTTCACTTGCAGTCCCCGGCGACCGTCTGCGGCGCAGAGCTTACGCGCTGCCGCCGACGCTGTCCAGTCCAGGGGACAGAAGACAGAAGACAGAAGACAGAAGACAGAAGACAGAAGACAGAAGACAGAAGACAGAAGACAGAAGACAGAAGACAGAAGACAGAAGACAGAAGACAGAAGACAGAAGACTGAGGACTGAGGACTGGGGACCGAGGCAGAAGACAGAAGACGGACGACCGCAAGAGCGGGAAGTGGGAAGGCGTAGGTCGGCTCAAGCCGCGCAGCGGTGGAGCCGACATCTTCACCGAGCGGCGACGCTTCAATCTGGGGCGGGAGTCGGGAAGTGGGAAGTGGGTGGGTTTACCAGAACACCGCGTACAGAGCGGTAAGGATGGCGATTACGCCCAGCGCGCCAAAATTGAAGCCGGGTGCCGTGCCGTAACGCACATCGTCGGTACGGATGAAATCGCGGCCGGGCTGTGCGGTGGTCGCGAGCGAGACGCCGACCGCCAAGGCCAGGGCGAGCAGGAATACGATGCCGACGCGGTCGATGAAGGGCAGCGCCGGCCAGGCCAGCTTGAGCACGACCGAAAGGCCGAACGAACCGATCGCAGCGGCCAGCGCGCCGGCCTCGTTGGCGCGCTTCCAGA
>JBFXKH010000036.1:0-26735 GCA_050173995.1 Lysobacterales bacterium
CCAACAGATCGCGCACCGCCGCAACCCGGTCCGGGCCGAATTCCGGTGCCTGCATGGCCAGATTCAAGGCGAGCGTGGCGCGCAGATGCAGGGCATTGAGTTTGTGCAGGTGCGCGACCTGGGCCATCTGGATCACGCCAAGCGTGGCCATGATCCCGAACACCAGGATCACCGCCAGGATCGACCATAGTCGAAATCGAATACTCACTGATCGAGCCCACAATCAAGCTGCCACAACACCAGAGGATAGCTGGCGGTCGCCGCCTTTGGCGACCGTGCGTCTCGCCTACCTGCCCACCCCGCATCGCGGCCTCGCGTGGCCCGGCACGGTCGCTGCTTGTCGGCAGGGTTGCGCGCAAGGTCCGACCGCTGCGCGAGCATGCGTCGGATCGGGCTTCGGCGACTGTAGTTCTGGTCACACAAGCAACAACCGATCAGCGACGGCCGCGACCGTCGCTGCGGTTGCCCCGACGCGATCGCTATTCGGGGTCCGCCACGAATCCGCCAGCGAAGGCACGCGGCGCCTGCTTCGGATAGCTGCGCGGGCGCGGGATCACGCCACGCTCGGCGAGATGCCGGGCGGTGTCGTAGTGCAGTTCGACGATCTGCTCTGGCGACGCACTGGCGCGGCGGAATTCGGTGCTGGCGACCGGCGACCACTCGCGTTCGCCGTGGCCGGTGCCAAGTTCACTGTACTGCTCTGCCGCCCGCGCGTCGCGCTCACGCTCGGCCGACAGGGCCGGGGCTGGGCTGGCCGGTACGCCAGTTTCCGCGCGTCCCGCCGCGCCGACATCCGCCGCCTGCCCACGCTTCGATGGGTTGCGGCGTTCCTGCAAAACTTCGGCATGCGGACGAACCATCTCTTCGCGGTACACCGCAATCCCGATCACCCCGACATTCTGCGGCCGCCCGGTACGCGCGGCGTAACTCTCGTCGGGCGCGCTGAACACGAATTGCGCGACCTCGTCCAAGCTCTTGCGCCAGCCGTTGATCTCGGTGCTCTGGTATGCCGCAAGCACGTAGCCGGCCTGGTTCGGCGTGGCGCTCTCGCCACTGACGGCGTTGACACCATCGACACTGAGCACGGTCAGCACCCGGCTCGCGCTTCGATTCTGCAGGCGCACGCTGTAGCGATGGCCAGGCTCGCCGGCAACGTAGCTGCGGCCGCGGGCGTGGTAGACCGGCAGTACCGCTCCGCTGTCGCGGTCGATGACCTGCAGATCGACCAGATCGCGACGATGCGCACCGGCATCGGCAGCGAACACGCCCAGCAGGGTAAACAGGACGGCGCACAGAACAGGACGCATATCGACTCTCCTCGATTGGCCGGACGGGGATCGTCGGCTCCAGCCATGCAACGCCGGCCAGCGCAGCCTCGGGTTGCGCTGGCAAGTTCGGTTCAGTCCGCAGTCGGGGTCAGACGACAGACGACAGAGGACAGGAGACCGAGGGCTGAGGACAGAAGACCGAAGACAGCGAAAGCCGTCGCCCCGGCGGACGCCGGGGCCCAGTGGCGACCGTATCGCCACGCCAGACACCGGGTCCCCGCGCGGGCGAAGCCCGGCCCGTCCCGGGACTGTCTAAGGGCCAGGACGACGGTCGGCCGACGGCGGTGTTGTCGGAACACCCGCCCATGCCGCGGTTCGGCCCTCCCCCGCCCTCCGTTCCCCGCTCCACCGTCACTCCGACAAGCGCCAATCGATCGGCGCCTGGCCGTGTTCGGTCAGATAGCGATTGGCCAGAGAGAAATGTCCGCAGCCGAGGAAACCGCGATGCGCCGACAACGGCGAGGGGTGCGGGGCGGTCAGCACACAGTGGCGGTGGCGATCGATCAGCCGGCCCTTGGTCTGGGCGTAATTGCCCCAGAGCAGGAACACCAAATGCTCGCGGCCATCGTTCAGTTCCTGAACAATGGCGTCGGTGAAGTCTTCCCAACCGCGCCCCTGGTGCGAACCGGCGCGGCCGTGCTCGACCGTCAGCACCGCATTCAACAGCAGCACGCCCTGCCCGGCCCAGGCTTCCAGACAGCCATGGCGCGGCCGCGGCAGGCCCAGATCGCGGCTGATCTCAGCCAGCATATTGTTCAACGAGGGCGGCGCCGCCACCCCCCGCGGCACCGAAAAACTGAGCCCATGCGCCTGCCCCGGCCCGTGGTACGGATCCTGGCCCAGGATCACCACCTTGACCGCCTCGAACGGCGTCGCATCCAGCGCCGCGAACCAGCGCGACGCCGGCGGATAAATCGCCTTGCCGGCCGCCCGCTCGGCCAGCAGAAACCGCCGCAGCCCCTGCATCCCCGGCGACTCGAACACCGTCGCCAATCGCGACTTCCAGCTCGGATGCAGTTGAATGCGCTGATCGTTCATGGCCGACAGCGTAGCGCGCCACCGCCGATCAGATGGTTGGACCCTGCGAAGTCCCTTGCCCGAGCGGAACGTAGGGTGGATAAGCGCAGCGCATCCACCGTCCAGCTACAACGCGCGTCGCGCAACGACCAACCGACCGCTCAGGCCCCGGCGCGCTGCTCGCGTGTTTCGTGGCAACGCGCAGTTGGAACACCTTGGGCGTACGCAGCGCATCCACCATCCAATTACGGCGCGCGGCATGCGAAGACCGACCGCTCAGGCCGGGGCGCGCTGCTCGCGAAGGTGCGTGGCGACGCGCAGTTGGAACATGAGTTTGGTGATCAGGATTTTTTCTTCGACCGGTTTGTTGACCAGGTCGTTGGCGCCGGCGCGGATCAGCGCGGTCTGGTTGACCGGGTTGTCGTCGGCGGTCATCACCAGGATCGGCAATTGGCCGCGGCTGAAGCCGTACTGGCCACGCACCACTTCCAGGAGTTCCTTGCCGGTCAGTCCACCCTTGAGATAGACATCGGTGAGTACGATGTCGGCGCCGGCGCCGCGGCCCTGGGCCTTGGCGGTCTCGATCAGGGCGAGGCCGTCTTCGACGCTGGTGACGTGGGTGACGCTGAAACCGTATTTCTCCAGCATGCGCCGGGTGGCCAGCGCCACCACCTTGCTGTCTTCGACGTACAGCACCTGGCCGCTGGCGCGCTCCTGCGCGGTCACATAGCCGCGGATGAAGCTGGCCAGCGCGGCGAAGCCCAGCGACTTGTCGAAATAGTCGGTGACATCGTCGGACAGTTCGCGGCTTTCCAGGCGTTCGTTGACCGCGGCCGAGACCACGATGATCGGGATATAGGCCTGCGGCGAATGCTCGCGCACATGCCGCGCCAGTTCCAGCCCATCCATATCCGGCAGCACCAGGGCCATGGTGACCAGATCGACGATGCCGGTCTCCATCGCCGCCTTGGCTTCGGCGCCGGTCTCGCAACTGGTGATCAGGATCTGCGGCAGTTCCGCACGCAACACTTGCTCGATGAGTTTGCGCGCGACCTTCGACCCATCCACGACCAGCACGCGCGGATTTTCGGTCGAAATGTGCGAGGTCAGTACGGCGCTCATGCAGTCGACGGGTCGGTGGCTCGGTTTCGGATGGGAACTTGCTCAGCGACAATCAGCAAGTTGGATGCCAACCACGCGCCGGAGCAGCCTAACAGGACGCCCGCCGCAAAGGTTGACAGGCAAAGGTTAGCGCCGGGGGCACGCAGTTGGAAGCTGGCGCCATAGCTGGCCGCGATCGCGTCTACCGGTGCGGCCAGGGCCAGTCCGACCGACCACAGGATGGCGAGTGCGACCAGCGAGGCCAGCGATCCCAGCCAGAAGCCTGACCAGAGGAACGGCCGCCGCACGAAACCGGCGGTGCCGCCGAGCAGCAGGACGATGCGGATTTCTTCGGCCCGCCCCTGCACCTCGCTTCTGACATTGGCGCCGATCACCATCAGCACCGCAGCGCCAAGCAGGGACGCAGCCAACCAGAACAATCGGGCGAGCAGGTCCTGTACCCGTTGCAAACGCTGGCGCCAACGCTGGTCGTGCTGGATCAGTTCGACTTCGGGACGGGCCGCGAGCGCTTCGAGCAAGCGTTCGCGGTCGGCGTCGACGCCGAGCTTGAGCAACAACACGTAGGGCAGCGGATTCTCGCCGAGCGCATCCAGCGCCGTGGCGAATTCGGGCACGCTGGCGAGCTCGGCCAAGCCATCGGCCGGGCTGTGTACGGCGACGCCGGCCACGCCCGACTGGCGGCGCAGGTCGGCGGCCAGTTGCCGGGCGGCGGCTTCGGCAACCCCTGTTTTCAGGAACGCGCTAATCTCGCCACTGTCGCCGATGCGGCTGGCCAGGCTGCCCAAATTCATCGCGGCGGCCACCAGCAACAAGGGCAGAGCGAGCGCCAGCCCGGTCAGGGCGATGGTCAGCAGGCTGCCCAGCGGTTCGGCCCACAGGCGTTGCCAGGACACCCGCGCCGACCAGCGATGGTGGCGACGCC
Organism: Lysobacterales bacterium; assembly: GCA_050173995.1. Classification (GTDB taxonomy): domain Bacteria; phylum Pseudomonadota; class Gammaproteobacteria; order Xanthomonadales; family Ahniellaceae; genus 0-14-3-00-62-12. Next base: position 4,390 of record JBFXKH010000036.1, read on the forward strand.
AGGCGGCCGGGCCAAAGCGCGCCGACGGCTGGCGTAGTGCGCGGCTTGGCGGCTCGGCGGCCTTGCCGGTGCCCAGGTCGCTGTCGCTCATACGCCGACCTCGGGGCGAAAGTCGTCGATCAGGTTGCCCTTGTCCAGCACCAACACACGCTTCCTGCTGCGCTGGATCAGGTGCAGGTCGTGGCTTGCCACCAGCACCGTGGTGCCGTTGTCGGCGAGCTTGACGAACAGTTGCATTACCTCGCTGGCCAGGGTCGGGTCGAGGTTGCCGGTCGGCTCGTCGGCGACGATCAGCGCCGGCCGGTGCGCCAGCGCGCGGGCGATGCCGACGCGCTGCTGCTCGCCGCCGGACAGGGTCACCGGCAGCCGCTGTTCGCAGCCATCCAACCCGACCTGGTGCAGGGCGGCGCGCACGCGCTTGCCGATCTCGACCGGGGCCACGCCGCCGATCGTGAGCGGCAGGCCGACATTGTCGGCGACGCTCTGATCCGGCAGCAGCCGGTAATCCTGAAACACCAGCCCCAACTGACGGCGATAGGCGGCGATCGCCCGGCCGCGGCGCAGTGTGTGCACGGCCTGGCCGGCAACCTGGATACGCCCGGCACTGGGCCGCTCCAGCACCGCCAGCAGCTTGATCAGGCTGGTCTTGCCAGCACCGCTGTGGCCGGTGACGAACACCATTTCGCCGGGCGCGATCGCAAAGCTGAGCGCGGACAGGCCAGAGTGGCCGTTCGGATAGCGCAGGCTGACGGTATCGAACCGGATCATGTCGTACCGATCAGGGTATTGAGTTCGAAGATCGGCAGCAGGATCGCCAGCACGATGGCGAGCACCAGCGCGCCGACCAGCAAGATCACCAGCGGCGCCATCACCGCGCGCAGCACGGCGAGCGCGCTCGCCACCTCGCGCGACTGCTGGAGCGCGGCGGCATCGAACATCTCGGCCAGCCGGCCGCTGCGTTCGCCGCTCGCGATCAGGCGCAGGGTGACCGGCGGAAACGCCCGCGTCTCGGCCAGCGCGCGGGCGATCTGGGTGCCCTCGCGCACGCGCTGCGCGGCGCGGCGCATGGCATCGCGCAGCGGCACCCGTTTCAGCGTCGATGCCGCCAGCCGCAGCGCATCGAGCACCGGCACCCCGGCCGCGGTCAGTACCGCCAGGGTACGGGTGGCGCGGGCAGTATCAGCGGCGCGCAGCACCCGGCCGAGCAGCGGCAGGCCAAGCAACACCTTGTCCTTGCGCTCGCGGTTGGGTTCGCTGCGCATGGCCAACCGCCATAGCACCAAGCCGAGCAGCAGCAACACCAGCACCAGCCAGCCGTAAGCGCCGAAGAAATCGGACAGCGCGATCAGCGCCCGGGTCAGCCAGGGCAGCTCGGCACCCAGGTTGACGAACACCTCGACCACCCGCGGCACCACGCTGCCCATCAGGCCACCGACTACACCGAACGCGACCAGCAACAGCAGCACCGGATAGGCGAAGGCGGCGATCACCTCGCGGCCCAGGTTGTCGCGCGCCTCGGCGTAATCGGCCAGCCGCTCCAGGCCTTCGGACAATTCGCCGCTCTGCTCTCCGGCGCGCACCGTGGCCTGCACAATCTCGGGAAAGCTCTCCGGAAACTCGGCCATGGCATCGGCCAGACTGCGGCCTTCCAGCACCCGCGAGCGTAGCGCGGCGACCAGACCACGCAGGCGTTGGTCGCTGGCCTCATCGGCCAACGCGGCCAGCGCATCGTCCATCGGCAGCCCAGCACGAATCAGGGTGGCGAGCTGCTGGGTAAGGATGGTCAACTGGGTCGAAGACAACCCGCGCCGACCGAACCAACGCGCCCGCCCGCCCGCGACCGGCGCCATCGCCGCGGTCACTTCGAGCGGGGTCAGCCCCTTCTCGCGCAGTTGCGAACGCGCCGCCCGCGCAGTCTCGGCCTGCACCACACCGGTTCGGGTGCGGCCGTCCTGATCCAGCGCCTGCCAGGCGAATGCGCCCATGGCCGAGTCCACCCATGCTTGCTCAATCGCTGATTATGCCCAAGTTGCCCGGCCAGAAGCTGCTAACCGATCCACAGCCGCGCTTCTGCGGGAGCGACCGCAGATCGCTACCGTGCTTCTGTGGGAGCGACGGCACGTCGCGACTGTCGCCCCGATAGACCAGTCGCGACGTGCCGTCGCTCCCACAACGCCGGCCGCAATTCGACCGCGCAATTCCGCCGTGCTTGGCAACCCGACCAGCCATCGCTATCATTCCCGCCCTTGGCCCGCCATCCGGAACGGCCAGAGTTCAGATTTCTGTGGGGCGGTAGCTCAGCCGGGAGAGCGTCGCGTTCGCAATGCGAAGGTCGTGGGTTCGATCCCCATCCGCTCCACCACCATTCCACAGCCGGGGCGATGTCGGACTTACCGCGATCTCAGGCCGCGCGTCCGGGCAGGCCCGCTTGCATGGCGGCGACCGCGTCGTCGATCAGGCGGGTCCATGAGCTTTGCAGGCGCGCGTCGAATCCGGGGTCGAATTGCGCCAGGGTGTCGATCAGCGCGTTACGCCACAGCACAAAGTGTTCGGCACGGACATGCAGACGCGCATGCGTGCGCCCCAGGAAGTGCAGGTAATCGCTGACGCCGGGTTCGTCGTCGGCGGTGAGGATCAGCATGCGCAGGGTTGCGTGCAGCTTGTGGCGCAGCCCCGGCATGTCGGTATTGCGAAAGACCTCGCCAATTTCCGGCGAGATCGCCAGAAATGCGTCGTAGAAATGCGTCAGGAACGCCGGATCGTCCACCACCCGATCGAGGCTGGCGCGCAACCGTCGTCGTTCGGTCTCGCTGCCCATAGCCGTGCTCCGCAAGCTCGGTGATGCGCAATGTTCCGGTTGCCCGCCCGCGCATGGCAAACCCGGCGCGCTCAACTCCACAGGCGTTTGAACCAACCGGACTTGCCGGACTTGGCGCGCACGCCGTGCCGCAGGAAGTGCGCGGTGTAGCCCTTGTCCGAGCCCAGAATATGCTGGGTCAGCCACATTTTCAGAAAGTGCAGCAGCTTGAAGCTGATCTTGTGGTGGTCTTCGACGATCTCGTGGCGCAACGAAAGAACTTCGTCGACCAAGCCCTGGTGTTCGGTCTTGTGGTTTTCGTAGTCGGGAAAATCGAAGATGCGCATCAGGCTCTCCTCGACCGCGAAATGGATGCGCGTGTACTCGACCAGACGGTCGAGTACACCGATACAGGCGTCATTGCCGTGGTGCTCACGGATGGCATCGTTGAGGTCGTTGAGCAGGCCCACCAGCACTTTGTGTTGTTCGTCGATTTCCTCGATACCGACACTGAGCTCGTCGCTCCATTCGATGAACTTGGTCATGGCCTTTTCCTCAGTCTGGACCGCCGAAGGATCGGTTCGGCACTACCCACCCGCACACCTGCCGGGTGACCGCCCGCAGGTTAGTGCCGGCGTCGTGCCGCCAGCTTGATTTGAATCAATTTCGTCCGATCCCACGGACGTTGGGTTGATTGGCTCGGGCTTGGCAGAAATTTGCGGGCGGCACGCGCTGCTACAGATTCCATGCTTCCACTTCTGAGGGAGCGGCGCGGCGGGCCCCGGTGGGTCGATTTTCGACCGGCAGGTGCGCCCGTCTCCCGCTGGTGCCAAGACCACCAAGCGCCCGGGCCTGGGTCGGCCGGTACGTTTGGGTCTGCAACCAAGAGCAAAGCAGGCCCCGCGCTGTTGACCGTGGAGTGGCTGGCGCACGGATTCTCTATCGTCGGGAAGAGCGGCGGGCCCAGCCGCCTTCACCCTCCGGGCTCACGCCGAGCGTGGCAAGTCGAAGACCAGAAGCTCGGCGCCGGTTCCGCGTTCGATCACGAGCTCGGGCTCGTCGGCGTACATGAGCGCGTCGCCGGCGGCTACCTGGCGACCGTTGACTATGGCACTGCCTTTGACCACATGCACGTAGCCCAGCCGCCCGCTGGCCAGCGACAATCTTGCGGTTTCGTCCACGTCGAACAAGCCGGCGAATAGCCGTGCGTCCTGGTGCAGGCGCACCGATCCATCGGCACCGTCGGGGCTGGCGACCAGGCGCAGCCGGCCGCGTTTCTCCGCCTGCGGGAATGCTTTCTGCTCGTAGCCCGGCGCGATGCCGGTGCTCTTCGGAATGATCCATATCTGCAGGAAATGGGTCACCTCGTCCTGGGCGTGATTGAATTCCGAATGGGTCACGCCGCGCCCGGCACTCATGCGTTGGACCTCGCCCGGGACGATCACTGCGCCATTGCCCATGGAATCCTTGTGGGCGAGCGCACCGTGAATGACATAGCTGATGATTTCCATGTCGCGATGGCCATGGCTGCCGAAGCCTTGGCCCGGCTGCACGCGGTCCTCGTTGATCACCCGTAGCGCCCCCCAATGGACGTGTTGGGGGTCGTGGTAGTCGGCGAACGAGAAGCTGTGCCAGGAGTCGAGCCAGCCGTGGTTGGCGTGGCCACGTTCGTGTGCGGGACGCAGGGTGATCATGGTCTTGCTCCTCAGGCTTGGCGGTGGTTGGCAATCAGGGTGTCCAGGCTGTAGCGGCCGGCGCCTGGAAACCGCCGGCGATGGCGATGTTCTTAGGCAGATTCATCTGTTCTAAGGCGAAGGTGCCGATGAAATCGAGCAGCGCGATGAACACGGTAGTCATGCGGCTACTCCGGCACAGGGGTCGGCGGCCTCGGGCAGCGCAAACCCGAACGAATCCATCGACAGCACGCCATAGGTCATGCCGCCATCGATCCGACGCACGCTGTCGTCGGCATGACTCGCGCCCGCGGCGACCAGCAGCGGCAGGTAGTGTTCTTCGCTCGGGTGCGCGCGCTGCGCATGCGGCGCGCGGCGGCGGTAATCGACCAGCGCGTCCAGATCGCGCGCGAGCACCGCATCGTTCACCCAGTCGGCGAACGCCTGGGCGTATTCGGGATCGCGCACGTGCTGGCGAAACTCGTACAGGTTGTGGGTCAGACTGCCCGAGCCGATCACCAGCACGCCGCGTTCGCGCAGCGGTGCCAGCGCCTGGCCCATACGCAAAGCACCGGTGGTGTCGAGCTGGTGCGGCATCGACACCTGGAACACCGGCACGTCGGCCTGTGCGAACAGGTAGCGCAGCGGCACCCAGGCGCCATGATCGAGGCCGCGGGTTGTGTCGAGCGCCACATCGAAGCCGGCATCCGCGAGCAGGCGCGCAGCGTCGGCGGCGAGCGCCGGCGTGCCCGGCGGGGTGTACTGCAACTGGTACAACGCCGGCGGGAAGCCGCCGAAATCATGCATGGTCGCCGGCGCCACGGTTGCGGTCACGCGCACCCCGCTCGTCTGCCAATGCGGCGATACCACCAGCACGGCGCTGAGGCCGCACAGGGTACGACCGATCTCTTACAATTTCGGGCCGAGCAGGCCCGGCTCCAGCGCGAACATCGGTGAGCCGTGGGAGATGAACATCGATGGCATCATGGAGGTTCCTTGTCGGTACGATCTGGGTTCCAATACCGTCACCGTAGCCGACCTAGGCGTTCAATTCGCCCGGCGGCTTAAGGTAGCGCGCATGTCTCAGACCGCCAGCACCGAGGGGAGAGTGGGACTCATGGCCGTGTCCTTGGAAGGAAAACCGGGCCAGCCGGGAGTACGACCACGTTTTCGGCGCGGTGTTTCGCTCCGCATCGAACGGCCTGCGCCAGCTTGCGCGTTCAGCCCCGGCGGGCGGGTACCCGATCTACGCCTCGGACAAGCCTTGGCCGCCGCGCGGGTCGGCTTCGACCAGGACCGCGGTGCCATAGCACAGCACTTCGGTGAGGCCGGCCATCAGTTCGGTGGTGTCGTAGCGCATGCCGACGATGGCATTGGCACCCTTGGCGCGGGCGTGGCGACACATCAGCTCATAGGTCTCGGCGCGGGCGGTTTCGCAGAGATGGGTGTAGATGGTGATGTTGCCGCCGAACAGGCTCTGCAGGCCACCGAAAAAATTGCCGACGATCGAGCGCGAACGCACGGTGATGCCGCGGACCACGCCCATACTGCGCAGGACCCGGTAGCCGGGCAGTTCGAAAGTGGTGCTGACCATGGCCTCCTGCATCGCGAGCCTCCCGTGGACTTTGGTTCGAGGCCGGCGGGCTGCTGCCTGGCCGCATGGGTCGGGGAGTATAGCCCGGGCCCGGGCAGGCAGATCGAATATGTACAGCGCAGACGCCGTCCCTGGCGGTCTTGCAGCAAACGGCAGGGGCGTTGCGCTCATCCGACTTTGCTGCCGGCGCCTTACCGGGCAGCCCCGGGGCCCCGCCGCGGGCGATTCCGTGACTCAGCGCTTGCGGGTGTTGAGCATATGGAAGCCGAGCATGCCGACGCCGGCGGCGCCGATCAGCAGGCCGAAGCTGCCGGGGTCGTCGGCACGCAGGTTGAGCCCATCGATCGCGCCGAAGGCCAGGCCGACCAGGGTCAGCACCATGCCCCACTTGAGCGCCGACAGGCTGCGACTTTGTTCATCGGCCTGCAACATGGCGCGGATCAGGTCCTCGCTGGCGTGGGTTTCCGCCAGGCGGCGGCGCAAGCGCGAATCGACCACGATCTTGATGACCGCGACGGTGCACAGAAACAGGGTGATCGGAATCAACATTTCGCCTAAATCATGCATGGCATACCTCACTGGCCGGGTCGGGATGCCCGGGTCAGTGCGTTGGATACCCGCGGCGCCGGGGCGGTTGCAGTCGCCGCCGAATAAATTCTCGCCCGGGACGTGCAACCGGTACCGCAATCGGTGTATCCATACGCTGCAATGGACGACAACAAATCAAGCGACGACCGGGCGCTGGTAACGGCCGTGCTCGAACGCGCCCCGGGCGCCTTCGATCGGCTGGTGGTGCGCCATCAGAAACTGGTCTGGCATCTGGTCTATCGCATGGTGCAGCAGCGCGACGACACCGAGGAATTGAGCCAGGACGTGTTCCTGCGCGTGTACCGCAAGCTCGATCAGTTTCGTTTCGACAGCGCGCTTTCGACTTGGATCGGACGCATCGCGTTCAGCGTGGCCAGCCGGCATCTGCAACGCAAGCGCCTGCCGATGCTGGAGCCCAGCGACGAGGAAGACGGCGACGGCGCGCTGGAACGCGTCGCCGACGATTTCGATCTGGCCGCGGCCAGCGCCGATCAGGAGTTGTACGGCCACGTCGCGCGGGCATTGCAGGATTTGCCGCCGATGCAGCGTACCCTGGTCACCCTGTATCATCTGGATGAACTCGGCATCGACGAAATCGCGCGCATCACCGAGCTGCCCGACGGCACAGTCAAGAATTACCTGTTTCGCGCCCGCCGACGTCTGCGCCACAGTATCGAATCGCGATTGGGAGTAATGGCATGAATCAGTCCCCGACTTCAGGCAAGCCAAGCGAACACCAAGGCGCCGCGCCGGACGGCCGCGCCGGCTGGCTGCATCACGCCATCGTCACGGCACCGATGCCGGAGATTCCGGATGGATTCGCCACGCGCGTCGCCAACCTGGCCGGCGATTTCGCCGAGAAGGCCGATCTCGAAGCCCGCATCCAGCGCGTGGTGCTGGCGGTCGCCGGCCTGCTGGCGCTGGTCCTGGCTGCGCCCGGCCTGCTGCACGGGCTGAAGGCGATTACCGCGCTGACACTGCACCCGGCGGCGCAAAGTCCGCCCTTGTTCGCCACCGCGCTGGCGCTGGCCGTGGCCGCCCTGATCGACGCGGCGTTCCGGCACCGCCAACAGCAAGGATCAAGGCGATTTGGCTGAGCGCGGCGCGGCCTTGACCCGCTCCAGTACCCGGTAGCCCCAGGGTTCGATGGCAAGGCTGTCGCCGGCCGCCAGCTTGATCTCGCTGGCGTTGAAGGCATCGCGGTAGTCGCCGGCAAACGGGCCATCCAGCAGCTTCACCTGCTGCCGCTCGGACGAAAAATTGAGCGCGACCAGCAGACCGGATGTGGCATCGGCGCGCACGAACGAGAACACCTGCTTGGGCGCGGCGTTGACCACCGCCTGCATACGTGCGCCGGCAGCGCCGTTGCCGAGCGCGCTCAGCCGGTGCTTGAGCGCGAACAACTGCTTGAACAGATCAGCGAGCGGATGCTTGCGCCAGACGATCGCATCTTTCTCGAAGAAGGCCAGACGCTTTTCGTTGCCGGCCTCCTGGCCGTTGTAGATCAAGGGCAGACCCTCGCCCAGCACCGACAGCACGATTGCCGCTTCCAGCGCCGGCCCGAAGCGCTCGAACTGGGTGCCCTCCCAGGCGTTCTGGTCATGATTGCTGGTATAGGTCATGCGGTAGGCGTCGCGCGGCCAAGCACTCTCGTTTTCGGAGTAGTAGCCGAACAGCGCGGTGGCGTCGGCCTGGCCGTGGCCGATCGCGTGCAGGGTCTTGTTCCAGCTCCAGGCATAGCTGGCGTCGAAGGCGCGCGCGTGCAGGTCGCGCTGTTCGAACTCGGCGAGCAGGAACACCGGTTTGATGGTCTCCAGCTCGGCGCGCAGGTTCTCCCAGAAATCGATCGGCACATAACCGGCGACATCGCAGCGAAAACCATCCACTCCGGCTTCGCGCACCCAGTAGCGCATCGCCGCGGTCATGTACTGGCGCAGGCCGGGCTGGTCGTAGTCGAGATCGATGATGTCCGACCAGTCCCACCACGGGGTCGGATGGAAGTTGCCTTGCCAGTCGCGTTCGTACCAATCCGGGTGCGCCTCGACCAGCGGGTTGTCCCAGGCGGTGTGATTGGCCACCCAGTCGAGGATCACATGCAGGCCGAGCCGGTGTGCCTCGGCGACGAACGCCTTCAAATCGTCGAGCGTGCCGAACTCGGGATTGACGCCGTAGTAATCTCTGACCGAATACGGACTGCCGAGTCCGCCCTTGCGCTGCTTCACGCCGATCGGGTGGATCGGCATCAGCCAGACGATATCGATGCCGAGTTCGCGCAAGCGCGGCAACTGCTTCTGCGCCGCGGCGAAGCTGCCTTCCGCGCTGAATTGGCGGGTGTTCAACTGGTACAGCACCGCGTTCCGGCTCCAGGCCGGGTGCTTGAGCTTGACGTAGGGCGAGGGCGTGTAGCGCTCGGGAATGGCCGCCGACTCCGCCGCCATAGTCGCCGTCTCGGCCGTCGCCAACATCGCCAGCACCAGGAGAAACTTCCAGCAGAATTTGAGCATGCACGCAGCGTCCCTATCGGTGCTGCGAGGATACGACGCTTTTGCGCCGATTAGACCCAGGCAGGGACCGCTGCAAACGTATGCATGGCCCGTGGCCGTAGAGCGGGGAACGGGGAACAGGGAACGGAAATAGGTTGTGCTGAGCGCAGCGAAGCGCAACAAGAACATAGGTTGTGCTGAGCGCAGCGAAGCGCAACAGAAACCGCCAACCGCGCCGCGCACGAGAACAGACAACCGGCCCAAGACGTTCGCTTCGCCGCTTGGCCGACGGCGGATGACCGGCTCCGCCGTTGAAAACCGCTGCGCTTATCCGCCCTACTTTCACACCCGCGCTTATCGGCCCCACCTTTCTCTGGCGGCGACCGGGTTCAGCGCGAACCGGCAGCCGATCGTGCGCCAGTGTGGGAGCGGCCAGGCGTCGCGACTGTGGCTGCGATGGCCAAGTCGCGACGTGCCGTCGCTCCCACAATCTCTCCCACCTTTTTCCGGTAGCGCGCCGTGCTCAGTTGCCGCTGCCGCCCAGGCCGCGCCGCACCAGCAAGGGCTTCACGTCCGGATCGCGGCCGCGGAAGGCGCGGAACAGATTCATCGCATCGTCGCTGCCGCCACGCGAGAGCAGGGTCTGGCGGAAATGATCGCCGTTTTCGCGCTTCAGTCCGCCGTTTTCCTTGAACCACTCGACGCTGTCGGCGTCCAGCACTTCGCTCCAAATGTAGGCGTAATAGCCGGCCGAATAGCCGCCCATGATGTGCGAGAAGTAGCTGCTGCGATAGCGCGGCGGCACCGGCGCAAAATCGACCCCGGCGGTCTTCAGCGCATTGGCTTCGAAATCGAGCATATGCTCGGCGTCGGGCGCCTGTTCCGGGCTGATCTGGTGCCAGGCCTGGTCGAGCAACGAGGCGGCCAGGTACTCGGTGGTGGCGAAGCCCTGGTTGAACTTCTGGGTGGCCAGCACCTTGTCGAGCAGGGCCTGCGGCATCGGCTCGCCAGTCTGGTAGTGCTTGGCGTAGTTGGCCAGTATCGTCGGCCAGGTCGCCCACATTTCATTGACCTGGGACGGGTACTCGACGAAATCGCGCGGCACCGCGGTACCGGACAGACGCGGATAACGGACCTTCGAGAACATGCCATGCAGGGCGTGGCCGAACTCGTGGAACATGGTGTTGGCTTCGTCGAAGGTGAGCAGGGTCGGTTCGCCTTCCGGCGGCTTCGGCACATTCAGATGATTGGCCACCACCGGGTGCGCGCCCATCAGCTCCGACTGCGAGACATAGGCATTCATCCAGGCGCCACCGCGCTTGGACGGGCGCGCGTAGAAATCGGCGATGAAGATCGCGAGTTGGCTGCCGTCGGCGTCGAACACGTCGAACACGCGCACATCCGGCAGGTATACCGGCAGATCGTGGCGCTCCTTGAAGCTCAGGCCGAACAGCTGATTGGCGGCGAAGAACACGCCCTTCTGCAATACGTTGTCGATTTCCAGATACGGCCGCAACTGCGATTCATCGAAATCGAAGCGCTGCTTGCGCACCTTCTCGGCGTAGTAGGACCAATCCCAGGCGGCGAGCTTGAAGCCGCCCTTGTCGGCGTCGATCAGTTTCTGCATGTCGGCCGCCTCCTTGCGCGCATTGGCGACCGCCGCCGGAGCCAGATCGGCCAACATCTTGTTGACCGCGGCGGTGGTGCCGGCGGTCTGGTCTTCCAGACCATAGGCGGCGTGATTCGGGTAGCCGAGCAGCTTGGCACGTTCGGCGCGCAGCTTGGCAACCCGCGCTACGACAGCGCGGTTGTCGAACTCGCCGCCGCGGCTATTGCGATTGAGCGAGGCAGTCATCAGACGTTCGCGCAATGCGCGGTCGTGGAGCGAGGACAGCGCCGGCTGGCCGGAGGTATTCATCATCGCGATCAGGAACTTGCCTTCCTGGCCGGCTTGCTTCGCGGCTTCGGCGGCGGCATCGATCGCGCCCTCGGGCAATCCGGCCAGTTGCTCGCGGCTATCGACCACGATTGCCGAAGCGTTGGTCTCTTTCAGCACGTTCTGACTGAAGGTGGTAGCCAGCGAAGCCAGCTCGGCGTTCATCGCCTTGAGCTTTTCCTTGTCGGCATCGCCTAGCTTGGCACCGGCGCGCACGAAATCGAGGTGATAGCGCTCGAGCAGATGCAGCGATTCGGCATCCAGGCCCAGCTGGTCGCGTTGCTCGTACAGCGACTGCACGCGGGCGAACAACTTACTGTTCAGGAAGATCGCATCCAAGTGCGCGCTCAACTTGGGTGCGAACTCCGACTGGAGCTTTTCCAAGGTGTCGTTGGTATTGGCCCCGGTCATCGAGAAGAACATGGTCTGGGTGCGATCCAGCAACTGGCCGCTCTTTTCCATCGCCACGATGGTGTTTTCGAAGCTGGCCGGCTCGCTGGCATTGGCGATCGCCTCGACTTCGGCGGCGTGCTCGGCCATGCCCTTTTCGAACGCGGGCGCGTAGTGCTCGTCCTTAATCAGGTCGAACGGTGGATACTGAAACGGCAGGGTGCTGGCCGCGAAGAACGGATTGGCCGCGACCGGCGGTGCGGACGGGGCGGACGGCATCGGTGGCTCCTGGTTGGAACAGGCAGCAGCAGCCAGCGCAAGCGCACCGGCGAGGGCAAGGGCGGGACGGGATTTCATGGCAGGGACCTCAGCGACTCGGAAGCAGGACTGCCAAGGATACCCCATGCACTGCGCGACTCCAGGCATGACCTTCGGCAGGGTCGGGAGATGGGAGTCGGGAGTCGGGAGTCGGGAGTCGGGAGTCGGGGGTGGGAGTCGGGAGTCGGGAGTCGGGAGTCGGGAGTTGGGAAATAGAGAGCGAAGTCAAAGCGGTCCGTCGCCCCGGCGAACGCCGGGGCCCAGTGCCCAACGAAGTCGCCGACCCAACACTGGGCCCCGGCGTTCGCCGGGGCGACGGCGCATCTAGCCCCTAGTCCCTAGTCCCTACTTCCCGCAGCCCACAGCGCCGCACAATCCCCGCCCGCCCGGCCACGACCACGAAGCTCGCGGCGGTGCTGATGCCGCTGTCGAGCTTCTTCTCGTCATCGAGCACCTGCACATCGACCCGGCAGCGCCGGCTGTCGATATCGAAGCGCAGATAGCCGCGCTTGTTGGTATCGCCGTAGAGCACGTGCGGGTTTTCCGGCAGACGCGAATCGAAGCGCATGCTCGGGCTCCAGCCCTGCGAGCTGATCGAGGTACCGCAGAATTCTGCCGCGACCACCGGCGACTGCATGTCCTCGGCCTCGGCGTGGACATTGGCGACCACGCTGGCGTGGATATCGCCGCCGAGGATCAGCGGATTGTTGGTCTGATGGGTTTGCAGACTCTGCAGCAGGCGCCGACGCGCGGCCGGATAAGCATCCCAGCCATCGGAAAACACCTTTCGGCCCGGGCCCGGCACCGAATCGAAGCGCGAGAACAGGGTCTGCTGCGCGACCAGATTCCAGCGCGCCTTGGAGCCCGCCACCGCGGTATCGAACCAGGCTTCCTGTTCCGCGCCCAGCATGCTCTGCGCCGGGTCGTTGACGGTCGGGCACTGGGCCGGATCGACATCGCCCGAGCCGCCGCCCTTGTAGTCGCCGGGGCAGGGCTCGGGGCTGCGGTACTGGCGATCATCGAGCAGGTAGATGCGCGCCAGTTGGCCGATATCGAGGCTATCGTAGATGCGCATGTCCGGGCCATTCGGACGCATATCCCAGGGCATCGGCTGGTGCTCGAAGAACGCCTGATAGGCCGCGGCGCGGCGCGCCAGGAAGGCCGGGTCGAGGTGTTCGGAGACCGCGTCGGCGTAGTCATTATCGACCTCGTGGTCGTCCCAGACATAGGCCCAGGGCAGCGCAGCGTGCATGCTCTGCAAGTCGATGTCGGTCTTGTACTGGGCGTGGCGCACCCGGTAGTTGGCGAGCGTTACCGCCTCGTCGCCGAGGTGGGCGCGGACCAGGTTGTCGCCCCAGTTGCTCTCGTAAATGTAATCGCCGAGAAACAGCATCAGGTCGAGATCGTCCTTGAGCAGATGCCGATAGGCGCCGAAATACCCCTGGGCGTAGTGCTGGCAGGAACCAATCGCGGTGCGAAAGCGCGCCGGCCGGCTGTCCGCGGCCGGCGCAGTGCGGGTGCGACCGGTGCGGCTGACCGCATCGCCGCTGATGAAACGGTAGAAATACCAGCGATCCGGGGCCAGCTCGCGCACGGTGATGCGCGCGCTGTGCGCGAGTTCCGGCACCGCACGCACCGCGCCCTGGGCGACGATCTTGCCGAACTGTTCGTCTTCGGCCACTTCATAGCGCACATCGACCATTTCCGGCAGCATGCCGCCATGGGCGCGCAGAGGCTCCGGCGCCAGCCGCGTCCACAGCGTCACCCGATCCGGTCGCGGATAGCCCGAAGCCACGCCAAGCGAGAACGGGTAGGCGGTGAACAAAGGGCGTTTCGCATCGGCCGCGCCCGCCCGCCCCGCCGTCAACAAACCACCGGCCGTGCCAAAGCCCAGCGCCATCGCCGCCTGCAACACCCGGCGTCGCGACAGCCGCGGATCGGCCGCGGCCATCCGGTTCATGCATTCAATCGCGCGTTGTTCCAAATCTGGTCTCATGGCGGGCTCTCGGCATCGGTCAGGGGATCGACCAAGCATAGCCCTGCCGCGTGAACTTGGCACGACCATCGCCAGCACGTAGGGGCGACCCGATGTAGGGGCGACCCGGTGGGTCGCCCTGGGTCAAGCGCCACCGGCGCGGACCCGACACCGACAGGATGCGCAGTCGGCGTTACAACAGGAAGTGGGGTGGATAAGCGCAGCGGTTTTCAACGGCGGAGCCGGTCATCCACCATCCAAACCAAACCGCGCTCTTGTAGGGTGGATAAGCGCAGCGCATCCACCATCCAGACCAAACCGCACAACCCACCCCAGCCCCACCCCACCGCCCCAACACCGTCCCCCCATATCGCCGAAGCGAGCGAAGTACAATAACCGCCCTGGCTGTCCGAGGATTTCTTCATGAGCACGCCCGCCCCGCGCGCCCCGGTCGCTGCAAGCAGCGCCGAGGCCAAGCCGCTGCGCTTCGTCACCGCCGCCAGCCTGTTCGACGGCCACGACGCCGCGATCAACATCATGCGTCGGCTGATCCAGGCGCAGGGCGCCGAAGTCATCCACCTGGGCCACAACCGCAGCGTCGAAGACGTGGTGCGCGCCGCGCTACAGGAAGACGCCGACGCGATCGCGCTGTCCAGCTACCAGGGCGGCCACGTCGAATACTTCAAGTACATGGTCGACATGCTGCGCGAACGCGGCGCCGGCCATATCCGCGTGTTCGGCGGTGGCGGCGGCACCATCACCCCGGAAGAAATCCGCGAACTGCACGACTACGGCGTCGAGCGCCTGTACCACCCCAACGACGGCATGCACATGGGCCTGGTGGCGATGATCGAAGACGTGGTGCGGCGCGCCGCGCACGCCCGCCAACAAGGTGTCGCGGCGTCGGCACCGGGTGCCACCACGCTCGATGACGAGATCGCCATCGGCCGCCTGCTGTCGGCGATCGAGGACGGCGAGATCGGCGAAGGCGAACTCGCCGCACTGCGCAAATCCTGGGCGGCGCCGCGCGAATCGCGCTTCCCTCTGGCCGAGGGCCGGCGCCACGGCGCCGCGGTGATCGGCATCACAGGCACCGGCGGCGCTGGCAAAAGCTCGGTTACCGATGAACTGCTGAACCGCTTCCTGGCCAGCTTTCCGGACATGCGCATCGCGGTGATCTCGGTCGACCCGACCCGCCGCCGCAGCGGCGGCGCCCTGCTCGGCGATCGCATCCGCATGAACTCGCTGCGCAGCCCGCGCGTATTCATGCGCTCGATGGCCACCCGCCGCCAGCACGCCGCGACCAATGTCGTGCTCGGCGATTGCATCGGCCTGCTGAAAAGCCTGGGCTACGATCTGGTCATCGTCGAGACCGCCGGCATCGGCCAGAGCGATTCCGAGATCGTCGATCAGGTCGATTTCCCGGTCTACGTGATGACCAGCGACTTCGGCGCGCCGAGCCAACTGGAAAAGATCGACATGCTCGACTACGCCGAGCTGGTGGTGCTGAACAAGTTCGACAAGCGCGGCGCCGAAGACGCCCTGCGCGACGTGCGCAAGCAATGGAAACGCAACCGTGCGCAGTTTCAGTTGAAAGACGAAGAGGTGCCGGTCTACCCGACCATCGCCAGCCAGTTCAACGACCCCGGCATCAGCTGGATGTTCGTGAATCTGTGTCGGTTGTTGAAGGACAAGCTCGGTCTCGGCAGCGAGCCGCAGGCCGCGCGCTGCAATCTTGCCCCGCAGCTCGACACAACGCTCAAGGAACCGCGCGCCACCGTACTGATCCCCGGCCCGCGCATCCGTTATCTGGCCGAGATCGCCGAGCAGGGCCGCGCCATCAATGCCCGCGTCGAAACCCAGGCGGAAACCGCCGACCGCGCGCAAAGCCTGTGGACGGCGATCAAGGAACTGGACGACCCTGCCCTGCCCGGCGCGCTCGATCTGTATCCCGCCGAAGCCCTGCAGGCCGACCCGGCCGCGAGCGCCGGAAGCGCCCACAGCGTTGATCGCAGCCTGCTCACCCTGCGCCAGCGCTACAACGACGCGGTGCAATCGCTCAGCGCGGATTCGCTCAAGCTGCTGCGCGACTGGCCGGCGCGGCTGCGCTCGATCACCGAACCGGTGACCGAATACCCGGTGCGCGAGCGCATGATCCGGGTCGAAAACTACCGCGAATCGCTGAGCCACCAACAGATCCCCAAGATCGCCGCACCCACCTACAAGAGCTGGGGCGAGCTGCTCACCTTTCTGCACAAGGAAAACCTGCCCGGCAGTTATCCCTACACCGGCGGCGTCTACCCGTATCGGCGCAGCGGCGAAGACCCGATCCGCATGTTTGCCGGCGAAGGCACGCCGGAACGCACCAACCGTCGCTTCCATTACCTGAGCCTGGGCCAGCCGGCGGTGCGCCTGTCCACCGCCTTCGACTCGGTCACCCTGTACGGCGAAGACCCGGCCCCGCGCCCGGACATCTTCGGCAAGATCGGCAATTCCGGGGTCAACGTGCCGACCCTCGACGACATGAAGAAGCTCTATTCCGGCTTCGATCTGTGCGACCCGGCGACCTCGGTGTCGATGACCATCAACGGCCCGGCGCCGATGATCCTGGCGATGTTCATGAACACCGCGATCGACCAACAGGTCGAGAAATACCTGCGCGCCGACCAGGCCCGCTGGGACGCCGCGCACCAGCGCATCGAAGCCCTGCACGCCGGCCTGCCGCGCCCGCGCTACACCGGCACCCTGCCCGAGGGCCACGACGGCCTGGGCCTCGGTCTGCTGGGTGTCTCCGGCGAGCAACTGGTCGATGCCGAAACCTATGCCCGGATCAAGGCAGAGACCCTGGCCAGCGTGCGCGGCACCGTGCAGGCCGACATTTTGAAAGAGGATCAGGCGCAGAACACCTGCATCTTCAGCACTGAGTTCGCGCTGCGCATGATGGGCGACATCCAGCAGTATTTCGTCGAACACAAGGTGCGCAACTTCTATTCGGTATCGATCAGCGGCTATCACATCGCCGAAGCCGGGGCCAACCCGATCAGCCAGCTCGCCTTCACCCTGTCGAACGGCTTCACCATCGTCGAGTACTACCTGGCCCGCGGCATGCGCATCGACGACTTCGCGCCGAATCTGAGCTTCTTCTTCAGCAACGGCATGGACCCGGAATACACCGTGATCGGCCGCGTCGCCCGGCGCATCTGGGCGCGCGCCATGCGCGAGCGCTACGGCGCCAGCCCGCGCAGCCAGATGATGAAGTACCACATCCAGACCAGCGGCCGCAGCCTGCACGCCCAGGAAATCCAGTTCAACGACATCCGCACCACCCTGCAGGCGCTGTACGCGCTGTTCGACAACTGCAACAGCCTGCACACCAATGCCTACGACGAGGCGATCACCACGCCCACCGAAGAAAGCGTGCGCCGCGCGGTCGCCATCCAGATGATCATCAACCAGGAACTCGGGCTCAACTTCTGCGAGAACCCCTGGCAGGGCAGCTTCATCGTCGATCGCTTGACCGACATCGTCGAAGAAGCGGTGTACAAGGAATTCGAAGCGATCAGCGAACGCGGCGGCGTACTCGGCGCCATGGACACCATGTACCAGCGCGGCAAGATCCAGGAAGAGAGCATGTACTACGAACACAAGAAGCACGACGGCAGCCTGCCCCTGGTCGGCGTCAACACCTTCCTGCCCAAGGAACACGGCGGCGACATCGTCACCGAGATCGAACTGATCCGCAGCACCCCGGAAGAAAAAGGCCAGCAGA
The DNA here is from genome assembly GCA_050173995.1 of Lysobacterales bacterium. GTDB lineage: Bacteria > Pseudomonadota > Gammaproteobacteria > Xanthomonadales > Ahniellaceae > 0-14-3-00-62-12. Next base: position 21,913 of record JBFXKH010000036.1, read on the forward strand.
TCGACAACGTGCGGCACTTCCAGCAGTTGCGCAACGCCCTGGCCACCAGCCAAGCCGCAGCCACCGACCAACCCGCAGCTACCAACCCAGCCGTTCGTCCTGAGCGTAGCGCCGCAGGCGCGAAGTCGAAGGATGGCCTAACCCACCTGCAGAAAACCGCCCGCGACCGCCAGAACGTCTTCGCCGCCCTGATGGAAGCCGTCAAAACCCACAGCCTCGGCCAGATCAGCCACGCCCTCTACGAAGTCGGCGGCGAGTATCGGCGGAATATGTAGTCCATGCCGATCATCGCCTCGTTGTTCGGGATTTTGCATTCGCATGATTAAGTTGACCGCGATTGAGAAAAAGTCGGAAACGCAACTTCTGCTGCGGTTTTCCGATGGAACGTGGGGTGTGTACGACTTTGCTTCCTTCGTGGCGGCCGGCACCGAAATGACCGCGCCGCTCGGCGACCCGGACTTCTTCGCCCGATGCTTCATCGAAGCGGGCGCGCTGGCTTGGCCGAACGGCTTCGATCTGAGCGCGAAATCCCTGCACCGCCGGCTGATGGCACAAGGCGCGCCATGACTGCGAACGCATCCAACCCAAACCCTGACCACATCGCCCCGCACACGGAACGCTGGGGCAGTTGGGAAGCCACGTAGGTCGGGTCAAGCGCCGCAGGTGCGGACCCGACATTCTTCGGCATTGCAGCAGTCGGGCCGAGTGCTTGCCTGCACTTCCGGTCGCTCGAACCCAAACGGCCGCTGGCTAACCCGATCTCTCGAATCGATCACGCCCGTCGCTGATCCAGGCCGGGAAGCGTCCGGCAAAGGCAGTCGCAAGGGCAAGTACAGCATCCGGATCAACGATCAATGGCGCATCTGTTTTCGATGGAGTAACGGCGACGCTCACGACGTGGAAATCGTCGACTACCACTGACACAAGCGAGTAGATCATGAAGACTTTGCCCAATATCCACCCTGGCGAAGTGTTGCTTGACGAGTTCCTGACGCCGATTGAGGCGTGAGCGACGGTGACGCAACTGCTGGACAGGGGCAAATCCACCCGAGCGACCCCAAATAGCGCCGCATTTGCATCTGGTCTTCCGATGCGGCTTAATGTCCACCGGCCCTTGAGCAGGGAGGCAGACATGAAAATCACCCAGAGCCGCCACGCCAACCGCATTCGGTTCGAGTTCGGCAAAGAAGAATTGAGCTATACGATCGCCGACGGCTCCGGCAGCCGCTCGTTCTCCGTGCCCTACATCGCCATCAGCCGCGACCGCCAGACGCTCGAAGAACGCAACGACTGGCTGCGCCACGTTGGCCTGCTGTGGCTTGCGCTGGGCGCCGTGCTCACGATTATCGACTCGCTCCAAAAGGGACGGCTCGCCTTGTCGATCTGGCTGCTGGTCGGCGCCGGCTGCTACGCGGCCTACCGACTGCGCAGCACCCGCTTCACCATCCTCCCCTCCGACCAGGGCAACATTTTGGTCATCGACAACGCCGATGGCCCGCGCATCATCAGCGAACTCGAATCGCGCCGCGCGCAACAATTTCTTCGCCGCTACGATTTCTGCCCGCCGGACGACAGCATCGAGCAGATCCAGAACCGCTACCGATGGCTGCATCGTGAGGGTGCGTTGACCAACGAGCAGTTGCAATCCCGGCTGGCCGGCTTGGAAGCGCCCGGACCGTCCGGCGAGGAAGCCGAGCCAAGCACGGCAAGGTTGCTGAATTAAGCGTTCGCGCGGGTTCGGGGCGATCGGTTCGGGTGCAGCTTGCTTTTTGCATCGCTGATCCTTGCAACAAGCAAAACTTGACCCCGCTGTCCCGGCCCCGCCTCCGCCGTCTTCCATCCCTGACCGGTGATCGGCCTCGCATAAGTCTGCAAGGACTTGCTCACAGATCGACCGCCTCCCGCAGCACCTGTTCGCGGATATGCCGGTTCAGTTCGTGCTCGGGCACCAATTCGACGCGGCACCGAAATGACGGCGCCGCTCGGCGACCCGGACTTCTTCGCCCGATGCTTCATCGAAGCGGGCGCGCTGGCTTGGCCGAACGGTTTCGATCTGAGCGCGGAATCCCTGCACCGCCGGCTGATGGCACAAGGCGCGCCATGACCGCGAACGCATCCAACCCAAACCCTGACCGCATCGCCCCGCACACGGAACGCTGGGGCAGTTGGGAAGATGCCGAGCACTGGCGTCGGGAGAGCTTTCTCCGGCGTACGCCAGCACAACGCATGAAGTGGCTGGAAGAGATGCTGGCGCTGGCTCGGCGCGGCGCGGCCTTGCGGAACCGGACGGACAAGTGAGCGCTGGGGCAATGGCAGCTCCAGCACTGTGCGCCTTGCGCCGACCCAAGTCCTGGGTAGTGGCGAGCCCGGCGTGTTTGGTCCTCGCCTGCGATCAGTGACGCCCCCTCGATGCAAGCAGATGCCGCAAGGCTAAACCCGACCCCTCGCTTCGTTTTTGCCTCGCGGGCTCAATTGTGGCCCTCAAATAGCCAGTCCCGCCCCTCGACTCGTAATTATGCATTTTGTATTGACTATCTGCACAGCTTTCGCATATAATCCACCACCGCTACGTGTAGCATGCCTGAGGAATCAACCATGTCATCCCTTTCCACTTTTAGGTTCGATCCCAAGCTCACCAAAACCATCGAGGATCTGAAGCGGGACACCAGCGCCACATCCAAGGCCGAGATCGTTCGTCGCGCTGTCACCTTGCTTAAGGTCGTACAGGAAGCAAAGGACCGCGGCGAAGACTTAGTTCTGGTGCGCGGCGACAAGACCCAGACCAGAATCATCCTTCCCTGAGGTCACTGCGCCATGGCCGATCTTGCGAAGCTGGATGAAATTCGGATCGAGGAAAAGGAGCGCGAGACTGGCTCAGCAAGCGAGCTCGGCCCCAAGGAGCGGGCTCGCTTGCAGCTTGCTGGCTGGGTGCTGGTGTTCTTGTTTGTCACCGTGCTGGTTGCGCTGGGCGCGGTGTTGTGGGCGCCCGTAGATCGCCTGGCAGACGCCAAGGAGTTTTTTTCGTTCGTTAAAACCGTGGTGCCACCGCTGATAACGCTGGTGCTTGGCTTCTACTTTAACGCGCAGGGGGACGATTAATGTCTGAAAGCGAGAAAAACACTTTGGTCGATGCACCTGCGTCCGCTCCCGAAGGTCCAGCCGAACGCCTCGTTGGGCTCGTGCTCAACGACAATTGGATGGTGCATGAGCGACTGGCTCGCGACGGGGGTGACACCGGTCAGTCACGTTCATCGTGTTACCGCGCGGTTTCTCGCGATGGCCAAGCGGCCTTCGTCAAGGCGTTCGACTTTCGGCAGGACGACCGCTCGGGCGACACCGAGCGTCTTGAACGCAACGTTCGCGAGTTCAACCACGAACGCAAGATTCTCGAGCACTGTAAGCACCTCAGCCGGGTTACACGTATCCATGATTCCGGGACTGTGACAGTGGCTGACCAAGCCGTCCATTTCATTGTCTGTGAATTTGCACCTCGATCCTTTCGCAGTTGGCAACCTCCCGGTGAAACCAGTGTTCCCGCGCACGAACGCTTGCGCGCCCTGCGCAAGATTGCTTCCGCTTTGGTTCAATTGCACGGCGTTGGCGTGGCGCATCAAGACGTCAAGCCAAGCAACGCGGTCTGCTTCGACGGGGCGCGCATCAAACTTTCTGATCTGGGCAGTTCGTCTTGCCAGCTACTGCCGTCGCCCCCTCACGACGAAGATGCTGTCGTGGGCCAGCCGAACTACGCGCCCTACGAGTTGCTGTACCCGAATGCCGGAAGCAGCACTTGGCAGCGTCGGCGCTTTGGCTGCGACGCTTTCCTGCTCGGAAACCTGATCTTCACCGCGTTCGTGGGTGCGTCCTTGACGATCCTCGTGTTGCACGGAATCGATGAGAAGCTGAGACCTGATAGCTGCGTCTGCAACTACGAAGATGTGCTGCCAGACCTGATCACGGCACATTTCGAGTTTGTGCCTATCTTTATGCGCGAGTTCGTGCCAGAGATCGTGGCAGAGGACGTAATCCGCCTCGTACTGGCGTTGACCCACCCGGACCCCGCTGAACGCGGATTATCGCGGGGTCTTTTGCATGGTGAGCGCCAATTTGACCTACATCGATGTGTCGGGACCTTGAACACTCTGGCCATGCGCGTGGAAGTAAACAGTCGTGGAAGAAAAAAAGACCTGGATCGGAGCGCTGCTTAGCCATAGGCAGGTGGTACCACGTTGGCACTCGCCTCAGTCGGCCTTGCATGGCGGCGAGCGCGATAGCAGCAAATCCACGCTCAAGCCTCGCGTGCTCTCACGCCGTTGGCTTCCCCTGCTTCAGGAGCAGGCCGGTTTGGCGCAGGCGCACCCGCATTCACGTGTCGAACTCGAGGAAATGCGATTCGTTCTCGGCCTTCCTCGGGAATTGGACCATGCTCCCGAATCGTTAGCGTTGCAGCGTGCACGACAAATCTGGCAACGGGCTACCGAACACGCCGGCACCCAGCCGCCGCCCCGTCCAATCGACGGTAATTGGGTCGCCCAAGAGGGAAGCAATGTCCATTCGATGCGCGTTGCGCTCTCTCGATGCCCGCAGCAGGCATTGCTCTGGTCAGAATTGGCACGCACCTATATCGTGCTGGGTCAAGACGAAAAGGCCAAGCGCGCCATGGGCTGTGCTGTCCAGCTCGCCGGTCGCAGTGCTTACGTGTCGGGTCCCGGATGCTTACGAACGTTTTTGACAAATAGTTCTGGGTGTCTTTCGAACCAGTCGCGGATGGCGTCGAACGGGGTTTTGTGGTCCAGGGCTTTTTGCGGGATGTGCTGATTGTAAAG
>JBFXKH010000037.1:0-26616 GCA_050173995.1 Lysobacterales bacterium
GATGGTCACCACCGGCGGTCGCGGCGTACGCGCGCCCTGGTCTTCGGCATGGGCGGCAACCATCACCGCCTCGGCGTCATTGTCCTGCGCGCGCTGCACCTTGTGACCCAACTCCTCGGCGACCAGCACCGCGGTATCGTGGTCGATGACTTCGTTGATGGTAACCATGGTGCCCATCTTGAACAGGGTCTTGACCACCACCGCACCCTTGATCGCCAATTTGTTGGCTAGCTCGGTCACGGTGATGCTGTCTCCCACCGCAACTTCGCGCACGACCGATGCGGTCGGTCGCGAGAAACTACCAATCGCACCGCTGCCGCCGCGGCTGCGATCGTCGCCCCGCGGTTTGACCTTCTTTTTCTGCCTGCGCGCCGCGCTGTCGCCGGACAGATGCAGTTGTCCACTGACGAAATGCGCGGCCCCGACCTCGTCATCGACTGCGGCCGAGATCGGCGCCATGTGGCTGCCGCGATTACCCTTGTGCCGATGCGGGGCATCGGCGTCGGACTTCTTCGCCGGGCCGCGGTCGCCATGCCGCGCCGGACCAGGGGCCGGTTTGCGTGGTTCGGCCTTTTTCGGTTCCGGCTTGCGTGCCACCGGCAACGCCGCCGCGGTTTCCTGTTCAGGCTCGGCTTCGCCTTCCGCCGTTTCGACCACAGTTGCGGCCTGGGCCTGGCGTTCGCGTTCGGCAAGCTCGGCCTCGGCCTGTTTGCGCGCTGCATCCTCGGCACGACGCCGGTTTTCGATCTCGCGCAGACGCTGGTCTTCCGCCTGATTCTTGGCGCGGGACTCGGCCAGTAACTGGCGCGCGCGCTCGCGTTCGGCATCCAGCGATGGGTCTGCGTCGGAGCCCGGCACTTCGGCGTCGGCGCGTTTCAGATAGGTGCGTTTCTGGCGAACTTCGACCGCCACCGTCTTGCCTTTGGCGGCGCCACTGGACACGGTAATTTCCGCCACTTGCTTGCGGCGCAAGGTGATCTGCCGCGGCGCAGCCATTGCTCCCGCACCCGGCGCTGCGGCTTCCTGCTTGCCGTGATGGCTGCGCAGGAACCCCAACAGCTTGAGCTTCTCGGCGCTGGATACCGCCTGATCCGGCTTGCTTACGGCGATTCCGGCCTCGGCGAACTGTTGGAGCAGTTTGTCGGCGGTCATGCCAAGCACCTGGGCTAGCTGACTAACGGTAACTTCTGACATTCGGTGCCTCTCAGGTGACGTGGGGCAAGACCTGGTTCAATCGGTTCATACGAACCAGGGCGCGCGGGCTGCAAGGATCAGCGCTGCGGCGCGTTCCGGGGTCATGGATTCGATATCGGTAATTTCGTCGGCTGCCAGCTCAGCCAGATCTTCCTGGGTGCGGATGCCACGTTCGGCCAGGGCGAAAGCGGTTGTCTCGTCCATCCCTTCGAGCGCCAGCAGATCATCGGCCGGTCGGTTTTCCTCGATGGACTCTTCGGCGGCCAGCATCTGCGTCAGCAACGCATCGCGGGCGCGGGAGCGAAGCTCCTCGACGATGGCCTCGTCGAACTCGTCGACCGCCAGTAGCTCGCTTTCCGGGACATAGGCAATTTCCTCGATTGAGGAGAAACCCTCCTGCACCAGGATCGAAGCGATTTCGTTGTCCACTTCCAGCTTTTCTACGAACAGCGCGCGCGCGGCGTCCTGCTCGGCTTCGCTCTTCTCCTGGATCTGACCCTGGGTCATCACGTTCAACTGCCAGCCGGACAGCTTGCTGGCCAGGCGCACGTTCTGGCCGCCGCGGCCGATTGCCTGGGACAGCTTGTCCTCGGCCACCGCCACGTCCATGCTGTGTTTTTCCTCGTCGACGATGATCGACTGCACTTCCGCCGGCGCCATCGCGTTGATCACGAACTGCGCCGGGTTGTCGTTCCACAGGATGATGTCGACGCGTTCGCCATTGAGCTCGTTCGACACCGCCTGCACGCGCGATCCACGCATGCCAATGCAGGCTCCGATCGGATCGGTGCGGCTGTCGTTGGCCTTGACCGCGATCTTGGCGCGATCGCCCGGGTCGCGGGCGCAGCCCATGATCGTGACCAGACCCTGGCCGACCTCGGGCACTTCCAGCTTGAACAATTCCATCATGAACTCGGGTGCGGTACGCGAGATGAACAACTGTGGTCCGCGCACTTCCGACCGCACTTCATAGAGATAGCCGCGACAGCGGTCGCCGGCGCGCATGTTTTCGCGCGGAATCGCCTTGTCGCGGGCGATGAAACCCTCGGCGTTGCCGCCAAGATCGAGAAAAATGCTGCCGCGCTCGACGCGTTTGACGATGCCGGTGACCAGGTCGCCGACCCGGTCGGCATAGGCTTCGACCACTTGCGCCCGCTCGGCTTCGCGCACCCGCTGCACGATCACCTGCTTGGCCGCCTGCGCGGCGATGCGCCCGAACTCGGCATTCTCGATCGGTTCTTCGAGGAACTCGCCGACTTCGGCATCGGCCTTCTCGTCGACCGCGTCCATCATCCGGATCATCCGCTCGGGCGACTCCATGACCACGTCGTCGGCGACCACTTCCCAGCGGCGAAAGGTCCGGTATTCGCCACTGTCACGGTCGATCGCCACGCGGATATCCACGTCCTGGTCCGGGAAACGCTTCTTCGCGGCGGAAGCCAGAGCGGCCTCCATCGCGTCGAAAATGACCGCTTCCTCGACACCCTTTTCGTTGGCGACGGCATCGACTACCAGCAACAGCTCTTTGCTCATTGGAAAACTCCTGGACCGGCACACCGGCACCGGTACGATTTGGAAATGCTAGACACTTGGAGCGGACCGCCTGGGCTTGCCAGCCGGCCGACCGCGTGAAGGCGAGCGCGGCCCGGGCTGGGCTGGCTCGAACAGGGGCGCCAGCCGAGCCTTTTCGATGTTGTCGTGGCCGATCGCGACTTCGACACCATCCTGATCGATTACCACCGAATCGGCCTCGACGCGCACGATCGTTCCCTGAAAGCGGCGCCGGCCGTTGACCGGCAGGTTGACCGAAAGCTTGGCGCGTTCGCCCACGAACTGACCGAACTGCGCCAGATTGAACAAGGGCCGATCCAACCCTGGCGACGACACTTCCAGCGTGTAGCGCTCGTTGATCGGATCTTCGACATCCAGTGCCGCGCTGATCTCACGGCTGACCCGTTCGCAATCCTCGATCGCCACCGCCCGACCGGGCGCATCGATGTACACCCTGAGTAGGCTGCCACGAACGCCCTGGGCGTATTCGACGCCAACGCAGACGAGGCCGAGGGCCTCGATTACCGGCGTCAGCAATTCGGTCAATCGACTGGTCTTCACGCGCCACCCGCTCATTCGACAAACCGCGGAAACCGCCACCGCGGGCATAAAAAAAGGGCCCATCGGGCCCGTTCATTCGTGCCGGAAACCGCACCGGCGCGTATGTCCACACCAAATCCACCGGCGGGCCCGACCAGATCGCACCAAAGTTCCCTGCCGGAAACCGCGGTGCTGCCTGCACTGCATCGCCGATCGCACGCTAGGCGCGCCAACGACCTTCCAGAGCCAACAGCCGGGAATAAAAAAAGCCTCTACCGAGGCCTGATCCCTGGGCTGATGGTAGCGGGGGTAGGATTTGAACCTACGACCTTCGGGTTATGAGCCCGACGAGCTGCCAGACTGCTCCACCCCGCATCAGCAGACCGCCATTCTAGCCGATTAACTTGTTGCGAAGCAACAGGGACGAACGCACAAGGACGAAAACCGGACCCGACACCAGCCATGCCGGTTCGGGCCGGATTGCCATCCGAGCATAGCCGCGCGCCTACCAGTGCACGCCGCGCATCAGGCTGGCAAAGGCTATCTGTTCGCTGGACGGCGCTTCGTCCTTGCTCTTCTGGCCCTTGGCCGCGGCCGAATCCGGGAACAGGGTGAAGGCGGTATTCATCACCACTTCGTAGGCCTTGGGCGCCAGGGTGTTCAGCGCCGCGGCGAACAGGCCGGTACGGGTGGCGACCCGCGACGGTCGTTCGATGATCGCCTTGACCACCAGGTCGGCGGCTTCTTCCGGCGACAGCGTCGGCACGCTTTCGTACATCTTGGTCGGCGCGATCATCTCGGTGCGCACCAGCGGCATATTGATCGTGGTGAAGCTGATGTTGCAATCGCTGAACTCGGACTGCGCGCAGCGCGAAAACGCATCCAGCGCAGCCTTGGACGCGACGTAGGCGGAAAACCGCGGCGAACTGGCCAGTACGCCGATCGAGCTGATGTTGACGATATGGCCGCGGCGGCGCTCGGTCATCTTCGGCAGCAAGCCCATGATCAGGCGCAGCGAGCCAAAATAGTTGAGCTGCATGGTGCGCTCGTAGTCGTGAAAGCGGTCGTAGCTGAGCGCGATGCTGCGCCGGATCGAGCGCCCGGCATTGTTGACCAGCACATCGACCGCACCATGTTCGGCAAGCACCCGTTTGACCAGATCGGTGCAACTCTTTTCGTCGGTCAGGTCGGCCGAGTAGGCGAAACAGACACCACCTTCCTTCTCGATTTCGGCACGCGCGTTGGCCAGTTCTTCTTCGCCACGCGCGACGATGATCACCCGCGCCTTGGCCGCAGCCACTTTGAGCGCAGTCGCCTTGCCAATGCCGGCCGAACCGCCGGTAATCATCACCACCCGACCCTTGACCCGGCCTTCCAACGAGCGGTCGATGAACAGCTCCGGATCCAGGTGGCGCTCCCAGTAGTCCCACAATCGCCAGGCGTAGCTATCCAGCGCCGGCAATTTGATCTTGCTGCCGCGCAGTGCGCGCTCGGTTTCCCGATTGTCGTATTTGGTCGGTTGATTGACGTACTTGAGCGCGTCCTTGGGGATGCCAAAATCCTTCAGCATCTGTCCGGTGAAGCGCTGTACCGGCGGCAGGTTCGCGAACGCGGAGCGAACATAGGAAGGCACTACGTTGAATACCCGTGCGTCGATGCGCATGGTCATTTCCGGCGCGTGCGCGGCGCGCGCGAACACATTAAGCATTTCGCCGACCCGCAGCGGTGCCGGATCGACCAACTGGAAGCAGCCACCATCCAGACCAGGTTTGTGGGCGATATGGTCCATCGCATCGACCACGTAATCGACCGGCACCAGATTGATCCGTGAGCCTTCGATGCCGACCGTGGGCATCCAGGAAGGCAGCCACTCGCGCATTTTCTTCAACACGGTGAAGAAGTAGTACGGGCCATCGATCTTGTCGATCTCGCCGGTTTTCGAATGGCCGATCACGATGCCCGGCCGGTAGATCCGGTAGGCCACCCGGCATTCCTTGCGGACCAGACCCTCGGACACATGTTTGGTACGGAAATAGGGATGGTCCAGGCCCTCGGCCTGTTCAAACATATCTTCCTTGAACACTCCGTTGAAGTTTCCCGCCGCAGCGATCGAACTGACATGGTGAAAGCAGCCGGCTTTGATCGTCTCGGCCAATGCGATTGCGTGTCGGGTCCCCTCGACGTTGACCTGGTTGTTGATCTCGTCGCCGGCGTTGACATCGTAGATCGCGGCCAAATGGAAAAAATGCTTGACCTTGCCTTGCAACTGCTTGATCGCAGCCGGGCTCAAACCGAGCCGCGGCTTGGTCAGATCACCCACAACCGGCACGATTTCGGTCTTGCTGGCACCAAGCTTCTCGACCAGCGCGGCCAATTTGGCCTGCGAGTTCTTGCGCACCAGGACATGAATCCGGCCACGGCGCTTGAGCAGATTCTGCAGCAGATGGCGGCCGATGAAACCAGTGGCCCCGGTCACAAAATAAGTCATATCGCTCCCCTCGTGGTTGGACGGTGTCGCGGCTGCACCGGTGGGATCCGGTGACGGATGGGTCGATTCAGTGCTGGCGGCCACATACGGCGGTCGCCGCTGGATTAAGATAGCCAAGGCGGCGACCGCTGCCTAGTCCCGGCGAACCCGGTTGCCATGGTTGCCGGTCGGCACCGGTTCGTTGACCCATGCGCGCGGAGCATGCTACAAGCGACGGGCGGGGATCGAGCCGGTGGCTGCGGGTGTAGGCGGGTGGTCGCCCGGTGCGATTCCATGCGCAGTGGACAGCAGATTCAATCAAGCGGAGAAACCCATGGCGGCAAACAACAAGACCGATCTGAAACAGCAGTTCGACGATGCCGCCAAGCGCGCGCTGAATCTCAAGGACAAGCCGGACAACGACACCATGCTCAAACTGTACGCACTGTACAAGCAGGGTTCGAGCGGAGACGTCAGCGGCGACAAGCCCGGCTTCTTCGATTTTATCGGGGTCGCCAAGTACGAGGCCTGGGCCAAGTTAAAGGGAACCACAGCCGACCAGGCCCGGCAACAGTACATCGACCTGGTGAAGCGTCTGGCGGGTTGAGCGGCATGGCCATTCGCGCTTCCATCGCCTCAAGCATCCAGACAGCCACAGCAGACAACACCCGTTTCGACCCACCATTCCATCTCCGCCCCGTCTGGATTGCGGACCGGGCGTACCGAGCAATTCATGGCCAACCGTAACGCTTCGCCCCCCGCCGCCAAGCCCAAGGCCAGCGCCGCTGCGGCCGGCGCCTCAAAAACCCGGGATCGCATCCTCGACGTCAGCCTGGCGATGTTCAATGAGCGCGGCGAACCGAATGTGACCACCAACCACATCGCCGATGAATTGGAGATCAGCCCGGGCAACCTGTATTACCACTTCCGCAATAAGGACGATATCGTCGAGAACCTGTTCGCGCGCTACGAAGCGCGAATCGATACCGTGCTGGTGGTGCCGGACGAACGCCTACCGACCCTCGAAGACATCTGGCTGCAACTGCATCTGGCCTTCGAGATCATGTGGGAGTTCCGCTTCATCTACCGCGACCTGGTCGATCTGGTCAGCCGCAACCGCAAACTGCGCATGCACTTTTCGCGCATCATGAAGCGCGCCGAACAGAACGCCACGGACATCCTGAAGGGACTGACCGAGGCCGAGGTGATGCGCGCCAGCCGCGACGAAATCATCGCTACCGCCAATAACATCACCCTGGTCGCCACGTTCTGGCTCAGCTTCAGCGCGGTCAAGAGCGGCATGCTGGAGAAAGGCAGCGACGATCTGACCCGCGGCATCCATCAGGTGATGATGTTGATCGCTCCGTTCCTGCGCGACGCCGAACGCCTGCATCTGAACCATCTGGCGCACCAGTACGTCAGTTGAATTGACTGCCAGACCGGGCCGGACCGCCGCGCCCCACCCGTCGGCGCCAGCGCCGGCCGTCCGCGACCCTATCCGTTTACGCAGCCCGAGCCCGCCTGAATCCGCCCAGGCGGATACCCGTACCGGCACGCCCCCCGGCACACTGTAATTTTTATCACGTTTGGGCGGTCCCTAAGCCCGAACATGCACTGCTGCCAGATCGCCGCGGCCACCGTGGAGCTGCAACGGGTATGTCGGACCGGCGGCAAACATCGCGACCGGTTGGATTTCCGCCCTTGGCACAGCCTGCGCTGGTCACTCTGCGTATGGCTGCATTACTCAATAATTCGTCCATTCCTGGAGATTTCTATGGCCAGCAGAACAGCAAAATTGGTCGCCACCGAGAGCAAGCGTCGTTCGCCTGACACCGCAAAGTCGATCGCCAAGACAGTACCCGAACACAAGCGCGGCGTGGTGCTGCGGCTCAGCCGGGTCGAAGGCCAGGTGCGTGGCGTGCTGCGCATGATTGCCAGCGACCAGACCACCGACGCGGTCGCCCAGCAGCTCGCCGCCGCCCGGCAGGCGCTGGAGCGCGCGTTCTTCGAATTGATGGCCGGCGATCTGGAGCAGGAAGTGAACTCGGCGCGCAATGCCGCCGATCGCACCCGCAAAGTTTCCGAGAAAATCCGCCTGTTGGCAAAATACAGCTGAACCTGCGCGGACGAGCCTGCGACCGGACGGGGCGGGCAACGATCATTCGCTGCAAAACGATTGGGCGGTGAACGCTGCGCAACCGCGCAGCGCTTCACCCCCGGCCGGCACAGGTGCGCAGTTCGGCGATGACGGCGCGATAGTCGCTGGCACCGAACACCGCCGACCCGGCCACGATGGTGTCGGCGCCGGCAGCGACGATGGCGCCGATGTTTTGCGCTTTCACGCCACCGTCGACTTCGAGCCGGATGCGTCGGCCGGTCTGCTCGAAGTAGCTATCGAGTCGCCGCCGCGCGGCGGTCAGTTTATCCAGGGTGGCGGGGATGAAGGCCTGGCCTCCGAAACCCGGGTTGACCGACATCAACAGCACCAGGTCGATATCGCCGAGCAGGTGATCGAGCCAATCGAGCGGCGTCGCCGGATTGAAGGCAAGCCCGGCTTGGCAGCCGGATTCGCGGATCAGCGCCAGCGTGCGGTGCACGTGTCGCGAAGCCTCCGGATGGAATGAAATCAGGCCAGCGCCGGCCCTGGCGAATTGTGGCACCAGCGCGTCGACCGGCTCGACCATCAGGTGCACATCGATCAGGTGCCCGCCGACATGGGGTTGGATCGCCGCGCAGACCAGCGGACCCACAGTCAGATTGGGCACGTAGTGGTTGTCCATCACGTCGAAGTGAATCCAGTCGGCGCCGGCGTCGAGCACTGCCCGCACCTCGTCGCCGAGACGCGCAAAGTCGGCCGAGAGGATGCTCGGCGCGATCAGCAGCGGTGGTATTTCCATTGCGGACATGGCTCAGGGTTCCGGTTCATCCGTTCCGAATCGCGCGCCGGCCGACGCCGCGGTTTCATTCATCGCCTGGGTCAGGCCTGCAGCAACTGCGCCACCACCGGCTCCAGCTTGGTCAGGCCATGGGCACGCCCCACCGCCAGCGCCTGCAAGGGCGATTTGCCCTGCAACCAACCCGCACGCAGGGCGTACAGCGCGCCGACACGGTTGCCCGAGGCGCAATGCACCAACACCATCGGCGCCGGTGAATCGGCCAGCAGACGGTCAAAGGCGGCCACATTTTCGCGGTTGAGATCGGCCGCGCCGGCAATCGGCAGCCGCGCGTAGCCGAGCTGCAGTGCGGCGCAGGCCGCCGCTTCATCGAAACCCGCGCACTCGGTCTCCGGCAACAGATCGATCACCCATTCGACGCCCGCGGCCTTGGCTGCGGCCAGCGCCGATGCATCCATACGGCCACAGCACAAAGTGCCCGGATCGGGGCGTTGGGCATTGGCGATGACGTCGCTCATGGTCGGATCCGCCGGAGAACAAAGAACGACTACTTTAGCTCAGAATCAACCCGGCCGAGCCTTGCGGCCAGCCGCCGCACCGGCGGCCCGACCAGTATCAGCACCGTGAAGGCGACCGGCCAGGACACGCTCCATGCGTGCAACCAGCGTGCGATCAAGTCGGGCGCAAACCCAAATCCGCGGATGGTGCTGACCATGGCGACGGTGGCCGACATCAGACCGGAAAGCAGTGCCGCAATCAGCAACTGTACGGACCGTGGCGACAATCGAGGTCGCCGGGACAAACTTTGCGGAACGGTTGGCATGTCCGGACCCAAACTCTCAAAGCGCGTCGAGTGGAAGTTTCAGGTAGCGCAGGCCGTTGGCCTCTGGCTCCGGCAAGGCACCGGCGCGAATGTTGACCTGGGTCGCCGGGAGGATCAACTTCGGCACTTTGAGGGTGGCGTCCCTGGCCCGGCGCAGCGCGACGTATTCGGCCAGACTGCGGCCGCCACCGACATGGCAATTGCCCTGCCGCTGTTCGCCGATCGTCGACTGAAACGCCGGCCCGCGTCCGGCCCCGCCGTAGTCGTGACAGACCAACACCCGGGTCGCTTCAGACAGCGCGAACAGTCGTTGGATCGAGGCATACAGTTGCTCGGCGCTGCCGCCGGGAAAATCGCAGCGCGCGGTGCCGCTGTCGGGCAGGAACAGGGTGTCGCCGACGAACACCGCGTCGCCGGCCAGGTAGCTGACGCTGTCGCTGGTGTGCCCCGGGGTGGCCAGTACCGTCACCGAATGCCCGCCCAGGGCGAAGACTTCGCCGTCGTCCCAGCAATGATCGAACTGCGAGCCATCGACCGCGAAGGTGTCGCCCAGATGAAACAGATCGCGAAAAGTCCTCTGTACGCTGGTTACGCCCCGTCCAATCCCGATCCGGGCACCAGGACATTGCCCGCGCAGCCAGTGCGCGGCGCTCAAATGATCGGCGTGGACATGGGTTTCAAGCAGCCAGTCGAGGACGAGTCCACCCTGCCGGATCCTCTGCAGGATAAGCGCTACCGAAGAAGTGCTGGTGCGACCACAGTCCGGATCGAAATCCAGCACCGGGTCGATCACCGCCGCGCGCCGCTGGTCCGGATCGAACAACAGATAGCTCCAGGTACCACTGTCCTGGTGCAGAAAGGCCTCGATTTCGAGAGTACTAGCCATGTCTATCCTCCACCCATGCTGGGGCGCAGCAGTTCTGGCAGGGTGCGCCAGACGATGAATCCGCCCATCAATACCAGAAAGCCGGCAAACAGCCGACGCAGACTCGCCTGCGGAATGCGGCCGGCAAGTTGGTTGCCGATCAGGGCGCCACCACCGCCGAACAGGATGAACAACCCGATCAGCCGCCAGTCCAGGTGTTGGCCCTGCCGTTCCAGCACCGACAGATGCTTGATGAAACCGGTGAAGGCGTTGATCGCAATGATCCACAGACTGGTGCCGACCGCACGATGCACCGGCAGCCCGCCGAGCAGTACCAGAGCCGGAACGATCAGGAACCCGCCACCGACCCCGAGCAGGCCGGTCAAGATACCCACCGCACAGCCGTCGAGCATGACCAGGACACGGCGTCGCCGTTCGACCCGATCCGGCATCGGCGCCTGCGGTCGCGCCATGCGCACGGCCGCGACCAACATGACCAGGGCAAACAGGAATAGCTGCAATGTGCCCGGCACCCAGTGCGACAGCCAGGCGCCAAACCAGGTACCGAACATGCCGGAGCCGCCGAACCAGAGCACGCTGCGCCATTCCACCTGGCGCTTCCTGGTCCACGGTAGCGCCGCGATCAGGCTGATCGCCCCAACAATCGCCAAGGCCCCGGCAATCGCGACCTTCTCCGGCTGGCCGACCAGATAGACCAACACCGGCACGGTGAGGATCGAACCACCCGAGCCGAGCAGGCCCAGGCTGAGTCCGATCAGGATCGCTCCGGCCAGCGCCAGGATCATGCCGCGCCGGCCACCGGCTCAGTGGCCATGGGCATCGCCCTCGACCAGGCCGTGCTGCATGGCCAGTCGGACCAGGGCAACGTCGCCATCGACGCCGAGCTTGGCGTAGGCGTTGTATTTATGGCTGGCCACGGTCTTGGCCGACACATGTAGACGCTGGGCGATCGCGGCCATGTCCTCGCCGCGGGCGATGCCCATGATGATTTCGGTTTCGCGCCGCGTCAGCACATCGAACGGCGAGCCGGCGCGGCCATTGACCGCGTCCAGCGCCATCGCTTGGGCGACGTGCTGGCTGATGTGTTTGCCACCGTTGGCAACGGTACGAATCGCGGCAACCAGTTCTTCCATCGGGCAGGCCTTGGTGATGAAACCGGCCGCGCCGGCCTGCAGGAACTTGCGCGGAAACGGCGAATCCTCCAGCGCGGTCACCGCAATCAACCGGCTGGCCGGGCTCGATTGCAGGATCCGCGAAGCAGCCTCCAGGCCGGTGATGCCGGGCAGATTGACATCCATCAGCACCACGTCCGGGTTCGATTCGCGCGCCAGACGCACGCCATCCTCGCCGGTACCGGCTTCGGCAACTACGGTGATATCGGCGTGCGCGGAGAGGATGTTGCGGAACGCGCTACGGATCATCGCGTGGTCGTCCACGATCAGTACCTTGATCATCGTGCGCTTCCCCTCTGGTTCCCGACCCCGATCATGCCCAGCGATGCCCGCAAAGATCAAGCCCGGCCGTCGCGACCGCCGCCGGCCCGCGGCCGTGTTGCGGTTGCCGGCCCGGCTCGGCAATGGCGGAAGCGGTGAGATTCGAACTCACGGTGGGCGTAAACCCACGGCAGTTTTCAAGACTGCTGCCTTAAACCACTCGGCCACGCTTCCTTTGTTTTGGGCTTTCACCTTTTTGGGTGCGATCACATTCGCTGCATTCTATTGCCCATTGCCCGAATCCGGTACTGCCGAATTCGACCCGCCGAATTCGGCCCGCGCCAGCCACTGCCGCGCCATGCGCCGCAGCGAGGCATCCATCGCCGGGTCGCTGGCGACCGTGGACAGCGGACGCCAGGCCAGGGCATGCGATTCGGCGCTGACCTGGAAGGTCTCATCGGCGCCGGCGTGGACCAGGAAACGCAGGTCGTAGTGCCAGTGGCCGGTTTCGCCTTTGCGCTCCGGGATCCAGTGGCGATCCAGATCGAATACCGCCGGCTCGACGCGCAAACCGTGCAGTCCGGTCTCCTCTTCGGCCTCGCGCAGGGCGACCCGGGCCAGGTCGGTGTCGCCGTCGGCGTGCCCGCCCGGCTGCAGCCACAGGCCAAGTTTGCGGTGATGGGTGAGCAGGGTGCGCTGGCCATCAGAGCTCAGCACCAGCGCCGACCCGGTGATATGCCCAACCGCCAGCCGCCGCTCGCAGCAATCCGGGTGGACGGCGACAAAATCCAGGAACCGGGCGCGCTCGGCCGCCTGTCCCGGCGTAGTCGGGGTGTAGGCCTCCAGCACACGCCGGAGTTCGTTCAGATCGGACATCGGGGCTCCCTGCGAGCGGGTCGCGGGCAAGCGACGCTTGCCGCACCGGGTAGGCTCGCGTATCGTACCGGGCGCTTTGCGATTTGTGCCGCCGCCGCCGGCCCGCCACGGCCGGTCCGGCGCAGCGGGCCCATCCGTCCATAGCTTTTCTGCACGCCAACCCACGGGGAGTAACAGCGAATGATCTTTCAGCGTGTCAAGCCGCTCGACGCCATTCTGGCCACCGCCGAGAAGCACAGCCTGAAGCGCCAGCTCGGGCCGATCCAGCTGACCCTGCTCGGGGTCGGCGCGATCATCGGCACCGGTATCTTCGTGCTCACCGCCGAAGCCGGCCAGAAAGCCGGCCCAGCGATGATGATCGCGTTCGTGATCGCCGCCGTGGTCTGCGCGCTGGCGGCATTGGCCTACTCCGAACTGGCGGCGATGGTGCCGGTGTCCGGCTCGGCCTACACCTACACCTACGGCGTGCTCGGCGAATCGCTGGCCTGGATCGTCGGTTGGGCACTGGTGCTCGAATACGCGGTCGCCGCTGGCGCGGTTGCGGTCGGCTGGTCGGGGTATATGAACGGACTGCTCAACAGCGCCGGGATTCCGTTGCCGCTGTTCCTGCGCACCGGGCCGTACGACGGCGGCGCGTTCAATCTGCTGGCCTTTTTCATCGTGTTGTTGATTTCGCTGTTACTGGTTATCGGCACGTCGAAGAGCGCCAAAGTCAATGCGGTGCTGGTCGCAATCAAGGTGGCGGCCTTGGCTGCGTTCATCGCGATCGCCACGCCAGCGGTCAACGACGCCAACTTTGAGCCGTTCTTCCCGACCGGCTGGGGCAGCCCGCTCGGCGGCATCGGCGTGCTCGGCGCCGCGGCGTCGATCTTCTTCGCCTTCGTCGGCTTCGATGCGGTATCGACCGCGGCCGAGGAAACCGTCAATCCCAACCGCAATATCCCGATCGGTCTGATCGGCTCGCTGTTGATCTGCACGATTTTCTACATGCTGGTCGGCTACGGCGCGGTTGGCGCAGTCGGCTCGCAGCCGATGTTCGGGCCGGATGGTCTGGCCTTGAGTCCCGGCACCCCGGAAATGGCCGCGGCCTGCCAAGGCGCGGATGCCCTGGTGTGCAGCAAGGAGCCGCTGGCGCATGTGCTGCGCCTGCTTGGCTTTGAGCGCATGGGCAATGTCATCGGCCTGGCTGCGGCGCTGGCCCTGCCTTCGGTGGTATTGATGATGATCTACGGTCAGACCCGGATCTTCTTCACCATGTCGCGCGACGGCCTGCTGCCGCCGATCCTGTCCAAGGTGCATCCGAGCTTCCACACCCCGCACGTGGTTACCATCATCACCGGCGCCGCGGTCTCGGTGTTCGCGGCGATGTTCCCGGTCGGCATCCTCGCCGATATCTCAAATTCCGGCACCCTGTTCGCGTTCATGATGGTCGCGATCGGCGTGATGATCCTGCGCGTCAAGCAACCGGCCCGGCACCGCCCGTTCCGCACCCCGTTGGCCTGGCTGGTGTGCCCGGCGGCGATCCTCGGCTGCCTGCTGCTGTTTGCCAATCTCTCGGTATACACGGTCAGCCTGTTCTTCGGCTGGGCGATCATCGGCCTGGTGATCTATTACCTGTACGGGCACAAGAAGAGCCACCTGGCCAACGGTACCGAGCCGGCCGCGCACGGCGAACCACTGCCGGCGGCGCCGGTCTTTCACGAGGGACCCGATCCCGGCCCGTAACTGCGCGGTCGAGGCGTGAGGGCGGCCAAGCCCGGCCGCCCTGCGCGCTGCCGGGCGTATTCCCGGCGGGAGAAATCCCGAATTGACCCGATCCGCGGTGGAGAGCCGCTGCGCTTGATTCGGACTACCTTGTGGTTGCCGACTCACGACGCCCAACTTGCGTTATGATGCCCGGCCCAACACATGCCGGTGTGGCGGAATGGTAGACGCGGCGGACTCAAAATCCGTTGGTGGCGACACTGTGTGGGTTCGAGTCCCTCCACCGGTACCAGTTTGAAACCAACGGCCCGCCTGCGCGGGCCGTTGGTTTTTTGGTCCGACCGGGTCGCGGCAGCCGCTTTGGGTTATGCTCGGGCCGCGCGCACAATCCTGGGGAAGTCGATGATTCACTTGCAACAATTTGCCGTGCCCAAGGGCGCCCGCTTCAGCCTGAGCCCTTTCTGCGCCAAGGTCGAAATCTTCCTGCGCATGGCCAAGATTCCTTATCAGACCGACAACCGCGCCGACCCGCGCAAGACCCCGCTCGGCAAGTTGCCGGTGATCGTCGACGACCGCGCCCGCGGCAGCCGGACGATCGCCGATTCCGGCAAGATCATCGAGCACCTGGTGCAGAACCACGCGCCACAGTTCGATGCCTGGCTGAGCCCGACCGAGCAATGCCACGCCCACGCATTCACCCGCATGCTGGAAGAGCACACTTACTGGGCGTTGGTCTATTCGCGCTGGATCGATCCAGCCAATTGGCCGAAAACCCGCGCCGCCCTGTTCGGCAGCCTGCCCCAGCCGCTACGCTGGCTGCTGCCGCCGCTGATCCAGCGCAAGGTGCGCGGGCAATTGCACGGCCACGGCCTGGGCCGTCACGCGCCATCGGAAATCTACCGTCGCGCCGCCGCCGATCTGCGCGCGGTACTGCTCGAACTCGGCGATCGCGCGTATTTCCAGGGCGCCAAACCGTGCAGTGCCGATGCCACGGTATTCGCTTTTCTGGGCGCGATCCTGGCCAGCAAGGCCGAGGCGCCGTTTCTGCGCATAGTCACCGAATCCGCCGCCGCGCGTGCCTACTGCGAGCGGATGCAGGCGCTGTGCGAGTGATGGCCCAGGATTAGCGCAGCTCGGTGCCCGGGTCCCGACGTTCGTCGGGACGCCGCATGTGGAAGGTCACCTGCGGGAACGGTATCTCGATGCCGCGCTGGTCGAAGGCGTATTTCAGCCGGCGCAGGTATTCGCGGCGCACGTTGAACTGCTCCAGACCGACCACGCGGATACGCGCGCGGATCATCACCGCCGAATCGGCGAAGTTTTCCACCCCGGCGATTTCGATATCGTCGAGGATGCGGCCTGCGAATTCCGGGTCGGCGCGCAGATCGGCGGCGACCGCGCGCATCACCGCCATCACTTGATCGATGTCTTCCTTGTAGGCGACACCGATGTCGAACACCGCGTTAGCGAAGCCCAGGCTACGGTTGATGATGCTGGTAATACTGCCGTTCGGCACGAAATGCACCGCGCCTTCGTAATCACGCAGCCGCACGTAGCGCAGAGTGATCTGTTCGACCGCGCCGCTGTGTTCGCCGATGCTGACGATATCGCCATGACGGATCTGGTTCTCGAACAGAATGAACAGGCCGCCGAACAGGTCCTTGACCAGGCTCTGCGCACCAAAGCCGACCGCGATGCCGACCACCCCGGCGGCGCCGAGGATCGGCGCCACCGAGATGCCCAGGTCGGACAGAATCAGCACCAGGCAGATCAGGCTGATCGCCACACCGATCAGCGACCGCCCCACCCGCACCAGCGTGGCGACGCGGCGTTCGGCCTCGCCGTCTTCGATCCGACTCAGCAGCCTTTGGTGCAGCAGGCGGATCGCCCGCCGCAACAGCAGGATCGCCAGCCAGCCGACCAGCAGGATGACCACGATACGCAGACCGGAAGTGGTGGTCGGGCCCAGATGCGCGCTCCAGGCTTCGATTTTTTCCAGTGTTTGTTGGAACATGTTGCCTCCTCCGCTGATACCCGCGGTATTGCCGCAACCGCTTGATGATCGCCCGCCATGCCGGGTCGGGAGCCTTCCGACTCAGGTCGGCATGGCGGAATTCCCGACCCGTCGGCATGGGCCAGTGCGCCCGGCAGGGCCGACGGCCAATCGTCTAGCCTAGCGCAGCCATGGTCCGCGGCGTCGAATCCCGGCTGAAGGTGCGCAAGCGTGTCGCAGCATCCATTGCGGGTTCCGTATTGCCAACGCGCTCCGACGCCCGGGCTTACGATCTCGGGGACCGTCAACAAAAGTGCCCCTGGGGCATTCTCCTCATGTCCCATCACAGGCCGGCGGCGCATACTGAATCAGTGAATTCTTCGGCACAGGGGCCAAGCAATCCATGAACACTAAACTTCGTTCACGACAAATCCCCGCGCTCACGATGTTGCTGGGCGGTCTACTGACCTGGTCGGCTACGGCCTTGGCACAGCCTGGCAACCTCGACCTCAATATCAATGGCCGCCCCTATTCGCTGGCGGACGGCATGACCATCGAAATCGATGGCGAGGCAGCCACCGCCGCGGATCTGTTGCACCGGCCGAATGGCCTGCAGGCGCGTTGGCTGGATGCGCCGACGCCCGTGACCGATGGCGCGGTGCCGGGTCTGGTGTTCAGCTACAGCTTGATCGGCCCGGTCACCGACAGCGAGCCGCTCAGCATCCTCGGCCAGGCGCTGACCATCACCGCGGACACCAACCTGGCCGGGTTGACCGCTCCGGTTTCGCTGCCCTTGGGCACACCGCTGCTTGTTGCCGGACTGGTCGATAGCAATGGCAGTGTGCTGGCCAGCCTGGTCGAGCTTCGCACCGCCGCCGGCAATAAGTATCTGCTCACCGGCAGCGTGCAGGCGCTGGGCGCCCAGCCTTCGCTGGTGCGGATCGGGCAGCAATGGATCGATGCCGGCGCCCTGCCATTCACCGATTGCCCAGGCGGGGTGGCCAGCGTCGGTGACGTGCTTTCGGTTCGCGCCAACGTGATGACCGGATTCCAGCCGGGCGACACCATCGATACCGTGGTGGATCTACGTTGCGTAACACTGGTTCCACCGGGTACCGTCGCGGCTGCGGGATTCCTGCAAGGGCTGGTTACGACGCCGGCACCGACGCCCGGCCAGTTCCAACTGGGTGGCCTCGGTGTGCAATACGACGCCCAGACCGTTTTCCTGTTCGGCAACGCCGACGACCTGGCAGAAGGTGTGGCTGTGACCGTCGATGGCAACTATCTGGATCCCAGCAGTTTCGCCGCGGCAGCGGTCGAGTTCGTCCGCCCGGTGGTGCGCTTCGAGGCGCCGATGAGCGTAGATCAGGTCGTACCCGGGGTATCGGTGTCGCCGTTCGGTGTTGCGGTGTTGGGCAGCGCCCAACTGCGCGATCAGGATGGCATCCTGGCCAATGGCCTGAGTCAGGCGACTCAGGTGGAAGTCCGCGGTTGGCTCGACGGTGTAGGTCAAGCTTATGCCAGTCGGGTGCGCAGTCGCGGCAACCCGGACGCCTCGCGCGCCGATCTGCGCGGTCCAGTCGAGACAATCGCCGACCCGTTGCTGTCGATCCAGACGCTGTCCGTGGATACCACCGGCGCGCTGTTCTTCGACGACCTGAAAAGCCCGATCACCCGCGAACAATTCTTTGCTGCGCTGCAAGTCGGATTCCTGGTCGATGTCGGTGGCGCGCAATGGAATCCGCTGGCACGCAGCCTGACCGGCGGTGATGTCACTCTGATCGGCGCGGTAGCACCGGTCGCCGCCCGCCGTGCCGACCTGGCCGGAACCGGCAATATCTCCGGCACCGCCAGTGGCTACGCCCTACCCGACAGTATCTTCAGCGGCGGATTCGAAAATTCGCCCTGATTGGCTAACGAATGGATTCCGCGACCGCCCTTCCCGACGACTTCGTCCGGCTGCTGCCGAGTGCCGCCCTGCTCGCCTATCGCATCGACCCCGCTGCCGATGCGATCGAACTGGTCAAGGTCGAGCGCGGCTTCTACCGGCAGGCGCCGTTTCTCGATCAACGCGCCTTCGCCGGGCTGCGCCTGGACGGCTTCCGCGGCCGACTCAGCGAAGTCGCCGCACTGCTGCCGGTAGCGACGCCGCCGCTACGCTTCATCTTTCACATCGGCCATTGCGGCTCGACCCTGGTCAGCCGCAGCCTGGACGGTCTGCCCGGGGTGCTCGGCCTGCGCGAGCCGCTGCCGCTGCTCAGTCTGGTCGCCGCTGCCGAGGCATTGGATTCGCCGCTGTCGCCTGGATCCGGGGCCAAGTTCGACGCGCTGATCGGCACCGTGCGCAAGCTGCTGGCGCGCGGCTTCGCGCCTCTGGACCTGCCGGTGGTCAAGGCCACAAGCGTGGTCTCGGTGTTGGCCGAACGCCTGCTCGGCGCATCCGACCGCGCGGTGTTTCTGAGCCTGCCGCTGCCGACCTATCTGGCCGCGCTGTTGCGCGATCCCGGCCTGCGCGCGGCCGCTCGCCTTACCGCGCGGCCGCGTTGGGCCGACTACCGGGGGCGGGTCGGCGACGCTGGTCGCGGCCTTCAGGCATTAAGCGATGCCGAGTGCATCGCCCTGACCTGGCTGATCGACAGCGACCGCGCCGAACGACTGGCCACCGCCGCCGACCGCCGCGGGCGCGTGCTACGGCTCGATTTCGAATGCTGGTTGCGCGAGCCGGCGGCGGCCATGGCCCGTGTCGCGCAGACCCTGGCGTTGCCGCACACTGACGAGTCGATCGCAAGCGCACTGCAACAGGCCGAACCCGGGCGCTACGCCAAGGACCGCCAGCAGTTGTTCGACGCCGACACCCGGCGGCGCGAACTCGATCAGGCCAGCAGGCAATTCGCCGCCGAGATCGACCAGGGCCGGCGTTTCGTCGAGTCCGTGTTGAGCCGGCAGCCGGGGCGCTTCCTGGTCGCGTTGGAACGATGAATCCAATCGTTGTAGGGGCGACCCGCTGGGTCGCCCTTGCGGTGATTTCCCCGGAATCCGCTGCGCTTCTTCCGGGCTACGCGCTACGCGCTTCCTGGTGGGCATCGGTATCGACCGAACATCCCGGATGACCAGCTTCGCTGTTGAGAGCCCGCTGCGCTCCATCCGGGCTACGCGCTCCATCCGGGCTACGGGCTGCATCCGGGCTACGGGCCGCTCTCTGAGAACTGAAAACCGAAAACCGAAAACTGAAAACCGAAACCCCATCTTCCCTAATACAGAAACGAAGTCATCGCCAGTCGCTCGCCGGCGGTGACGTCGGTCGCCTCGTGCAGCAGCGAACAAGAAAAAATACAGGCGCCGCCGGCTTCGGCTTCGTAATCGTGCGGGCCAAACTCGGGAAAGCGCAGGCAGCCTCCCCGGTACCCACCGGTGTTGAGATTGAGCGTCATGGCAAATCGTCGATAGGCGACGTCGGCGGTGTCGTTGTCCCGGTGCGGACGAAAATAGCCAGCGCCAGCCGGGTAGGCGATGATCTTGAAGTGCTCACGCTGGCGAACCTCGAACGCGAACGCCCGCTGGATTTCCGGCAGCACCCGCTGCATCACCCGCTCATGTACCCGCGCCTCCAACGCCGCATCGGCGATCACGGTTTCGCGGCGCATCTTGACCGTGGCATCAAGAGCAAACTGCGGCTGGCCATGCTGGTACTGCAGGACGCCGGATGGCAATCCGCCGCTCACCCGGTAGTGCGCGATCACTTCGGCGCACAGTGCCGGCTCCAGTATCCGCGGCAGCACCAGCACCGGCGCACTGCCGTGCAGTCCCTGTCCGCCCGCGGGCGGCGACCAGCCGGTGCGCCCGCTGAGTTGCGCCAGCAGATCCGCGCTATCGGTCGCGTCGAACCGCTGCCAGACCCGCAGTGCCGGGTCCAGCAGCAGGGCACCCGACGTCCGCGCACCAGCGACCGACGCATGAAGTGCGGCATTCGCCTCGATCCAGTGCTTGGCCCCAGCATCGGCGTGCAGCGCCAGCACCAGCCAGGTTCGGTCTGCCGCCGCGGTAATCGCAGCGATCGGTGCGCCCCAGACGATCAGCACCGGCCCGCCCTGATGACGGTTGTACAGGCTGCGTTGGCCAGCGCTGTCGGCTACCTGCACATTGGGAAAACGGTCTCCAGCCGCCAGAAGTTCCGGCTCCATGCTGCTGCTCCATCCCGAGTGGGCGCCGCTGCGGCGCCGATCCTGCCATCTTGCGGCGGCGGCAACCAGCGCGCAAGCCGGAAACTTCGACATCATCCAGGCTGGCCTGGCGCCGACTGCGCGGAGCCGCCCGACCCTGAGCCGTCCGTCGCGCCGAGACTGCTTTCGTTCAGCGCCATCGTTCCAGCGCCGCGGCCAGATCGGCGGCCAGCGGCGCGTGGAACACATAGGGCTCGGCCACCGTCGGCAATTCGAAGGCGAAGCGGGAAGCGTGCAGGAACAAGCGCTTCAAGCCGTGCTGGCGGGCGCGCTTGTTGGCTTCGGCATCGCCGTACTTGTCGTCGCCGAGCAGCGGATGACCGATATGCGCGGCGTGTACGCGGATCTGGTGGGTGCGCCCGGTATCCAGCTCGACTTCGCACAGGGTCGCATCGGCGAAGCGTTCGAGCACGCGGAACACGCTGCGTGAGGCCTTGCCATCGGCGGCTACCCGGACCATGCGTTCGCCGCCCTGCAGCAGGTTCTTGGCCAACGGCACGTTGACGTCGGTACTGGCCCGCAGGACCTCGCCACCGAGCAGGGCCAGATAGCGTTTGTCGGTGCGGCCGAGGCGGATCTGTTCCTGCACCGCGAGCAGGGCCGGGCGGCGTTTGGCCAGCACCAGCACGCCGCTGGTCTCGCGATCCAGCCGGTGTACCAGCTCCAGCGATTGCTCTGGGCGCCATTGGCGCAACAGCTCGATCGCGCCGAAGCGGATGCCGCTGCCACCGTGGCTGGCGACCCCGCTCGGTTTGTCGATCACCAGAAAATCGCGGTCCTCGAACACCACCCACTGCGCGATTTGTTCAAGCTGCCGCTGCGGTGCCGGCTCGACCTCGCCGGCCGCCGCCATCCGTACCGGCGGCAGCCGCAGCCGGTCGCCTTCGACCAGCCGGGTATCGGGTTTGGCGCGTTTGCCGTTGACCCGCACCTGGCCCGAGCGCAGCAGCCGGTAGACGTGCGACTTCGGTACTCCCTTCAGCACCCCGAACAGAAAGTTGTCGATGCGCTGGCCGGCGCGCTCCGCTTCGATAGTGAGCAGGCGTACACCGGTGGCGGGCGCAGAGAGGGGGATTTCGGTCACGTTTGCGGGTTCTGGTCAGGGATTGCTACACTGCCCGGGCGATTTGCGTCGAAAGCCAGTGCGATCAATCAATTGAGCGCTACTTCTTTTGGCTTTTCGCGCCCGCTGCGGCAGATGGCTTCGAGCACTGCGACCGGTTTCCGGACCGCAGGTGCCGCGCATCCTAGCTTCTTCGGCGGGCCTTTGTGGCGTCTCCCCACGGATGACGCTTCGGCGAGACGCACGCCGACCGGCATGGATTGGGCCGGTTGCCACCAATCCGCAATGCAGCAAGCGTTCCCGAATTCCGTCCCGCCGCATCGTTCAACCCGTTTGGCAGCTTTGCGTGGCAGACCGCCCCAAGCGCCGCTGGCTGGAATGACCGCTGAAGCAAACGGCCGAGGGAGCGCCAGGAAACCACAATGAAACGTATGTTGATCAACGCGACTCAGCGTGAAGAGTTGCGTGTGGCCATCGTGGATGGCCAGAACCTGTTTGACCTGGATATCGAAACCGCCTCGCGCGAACAGAAAAAGGCCAATATCTACAAGGGCCGCATCACCCGGGTCGAGCCCAGCCTGGAAGCCTGCTTCGTCGAATACGGCGCCGATCGCCACGGCTTTCTGCCGCTCAAGGAAATCGGCCGCGAGTATTTCGCCAGCGGCGTCGATCCGCACAAGGCCGGCATCCGCGAGCTGGTCAAGGAAGGCCAGGAACTGATCGTCCAGGTCGAAAAGGAGGAACGCGGCAACAAGGGCGCGGCGCTGACCACCTTCATCAGTCTGGCCGGCCGTTACCTGGTGCTGATGCCGAACAACCCCAAGGCCGGCGGCGTTTCGCGGCGAATCGAGGGCGAGGACCGGCAGAACCTCAAGGACGCCATGGATGATCTGAAGTTGCCCGACGAAATGGGCATGATCATCCGCACCGCCGGGCTCGGCCGCGACGCCGAGGAGCTGCAATGGGACCTCGATTACCTGATCAAGGTCTGGGAATCGATCGCCGAAGCGGCCAAAACCCGCAAGGCGCCGTTCTTGATCTACCAGGAATCCAAACTGATCATCCGCGCCCTGCGCGACTACCTGCGCAACGACGTCGGCGAGATCCTGATCGACCAGCAGGAGCTGTTCGATGACGCCCGCGAATTCATGCAGCAGGTGATGCCGCAGAACCTGCGCAAGCTCAAGCTGTACCAGGACACGGTGCCGCTGTTCTCGCGCTACCAGATCGAGACCCAGATCGAAAACGCCTTCGACCGCAATGTCCGCCTGCCCTCGGGCGGCTCGATCGTGATCGACCATACCGAAGCGCTGACCGCGGTCGACATCAACTCGGCGCGCGCCACCAAGGGCGGCGACATCGAGGAAACCGCGTTCAACACCAACCTCGAAGCCGCCACCGAAATCGCCCGCCAGTTGCGTATCCGCGATCTGGGCGGCCTGGTGGTGATCGACTTCATCGACATGGAATCGACCCGCCACCAGCGCGACGTCGAAGACCGCCTGCGCGACGCCATGAAGATGGACCGCGCCCGCGTCCAACTTGGCCGCATTTCGCGCTTCGGTCTGCTCGAACTGTCGCGCCAGCGGTTGCGCCCCTCGCTCGGCGAGGCCTCGCAGGTCACCTGCCCACAATGCGACGGCCACGGCCATATCCGCGGCATCGAATCGCTGTCGCTGTCGATCCTGCGCATCGCCGAAGAAGAATCGATGAAGGAAAATACCGGCCAGGTATTGATCCAGGTGCCAACCGCGGTGGCCAATTTCCTGCTCAACGAAAAGCGCCGCGCAGTCGCCGAGATCGAACAGCGCCAGCAGACCGAGCTGGTCATCGTCGCCGACCAGAAACTGATCTCGCCGCATTACGAATTGCGCCGGCTGAAGAAAAGCGACCTGGCCGACGAGGCCCGCCCCAGCTACGAACGCCTGACCGTGGCGGCACCGGCGCCGCTGCCGATGACCGCGCAGGCCCCGGTTGAATCGGAGAAGCCGGCGGTCAGCCGGATCACCCCGGTCGGACTCGCGGGTCGTCCCGAACTCGAAGTAGATGAACCCGCGCCGGCCAGTGCCCATACCGTTACCGTCAAAGCCCCGGCCGGCACCGCTCGGATCGGACTGTGGGCGCGTCTGCGCGCCTGGTTCAGCGGCGACGCCGGCGCCTCGGCGAGCGCGTCGGCGGCCAGCAAGCCGACCACAGGCCAACGCGGTGCCGCCGCCCCAAGGAGCACCGCTGGCGGCACCGGCACCGGCAGCGGCCGGGGGCCAGGCCGTGATCGTGATCGTGACCGCAAGCGCGACGACCGCCGCAACGACCGCCCGCGCGACCTGCGCAGCGACGCTCGTGGCGACAAGCCCGGGCAGCGCACCGACCAGGCCGCTGGCAAGAAGCCGGCCGGCAAATCCGCGGTAGCGCCACGTAGCGAAGCCCGGCCGGCACGCGCGGCCAATCCGCCCGCCGCCGACCCGGCCGGCGTGGCCAAGGCCAACACCGCAGCATCGGTCACCGCAGTCGCCGCGAACTCGCCGCCGGCCGCCGAGCGCATCGACCGCCAGCCCGAGTCCATCGCGGTTGGCTCCGCTGCCCTGCCCGCCAACGCGTCCGACGCCAACAGCGCAGCCGCTAGTGCCGATGGCGAGGGCAAACGCCGCCGTGGTCGCCGCGGCGGCCGCCGTCGCCGCCGTGGCGAGCGCGGCAGCGAGATCAGCGCAGCTGAAACCATCCAGTACGCGCTGGACCACGACGAATTACCGGGCAACAGCGACGAGCCGGGTGTTGACGCTCAGCCGCTTGCAAGCGGCCATCCGACCAGCACTAGCGTCGAAACGGCTGACGACCCGCAACCATCGCCTCCGCAGCGCGAAGTTCGCACGGCCACGACCGGTCAATCGGCCCCCGCGCCCGAGCGCCAGCCCTCCGCGGCCCGTTCGGTGTCGGCGCCGGCCGCCGTCGCTGCATTGGTGGAGATCGACGAACCTCGGTCAACGCAAACCCCACCTGCGCAGCCGGCGCCGGCCTTGGCTGCGGTGTCCGACCTGGCAACCGCCAGTTCCCCACCCAACGTCGCCCGCGCCGAGCCGGCGATGCCGGCCGCGAGCCTTGCCGCAGTTTCCGCACCGACGCCGGACAGCACCGCCACAGCGCGGGTGGCCGAGCCTGTCGCCACGACTGAATCGACCGCGGTCGCCCCAAGCCAGCAGTCGCCTGCGCCGGATGCCGATTCCGAACCGGCCCCGCGGCCGCAGCTGGCGGCAGCGATCGATACCGCCACGGCCGTCACGCCCACCCCGGTCGCGCCCATGCCCGTAGCGGCGCCGACAGCGGCGATTCCAGCGGACGCCATTCCTGCAGCCGCAGCGCCCAGCCCGGCCGCACCCGCCGCTGTTCCTGCCCCGGCATTGGAGCAATCCACACCTGCCCGCGAGCCCATGCGGCCGGTCCTGCCGAAGCGGCCGTCGATCGATATCCCGCGACCCAATCCGCTGTCGATTGCGGTCAGCATCGCCGCACACACTCCGATGCCGAACACCTCCGCGCCAGCGGAAGCGGCCGTGGCTACCCCGCCAACGACCACCGCACCAGCGCCGGTCCAGTCAGCCGAGGACTAACGGCTCCACAGGGAAGTAGGGTGGATAAGCGCTGTTCAGATGACCGAGGACAGAGGACAGAAGACGGACCAGAGGACGGAGGACCGAAGACAGAAGGAACCGTCGCCCCGGCGAATGCCGGGGCCCAGTGCTGGGCACAACGCCAGCGTCGGGACTGGGCCCCGGCGTTCGCCGGGGCGACGTCTCGTCTCTTGCTCTCCTCAGTCCCCGTCCTCTGCCCTCCGGTCAGTCCCCTGTCCCCTGTCCTCTGAACCCCATGCCCCTACGTCAACAATTGGCCGAACACGGTTTCGAATCAAACGACGACTACGAATTTCCGTTGCGTTCCCTGTTCGCGGCTGACATCAGCCACCTGCGTTG
Organism: Lysobacterales bacterium; assembly: GCA_050173995.1. Lineage (GTDB taxonomy): Bacteria > Pseudomonadota > Gammaproteobacteria > Xanthomonadales > Ahniellaceae > 0-14-3-00-62-12. The sequence goes on from JBFXKH010000037.1 coordinate 25,610, forward strand.
CCTTCACATCGCCGGCGATTCCGGCCGGCGCAAGACCGCGCTGGCCAACGCGCTGGCGCATGCGCTTGACTACCCGCACATTCTGTATCTGGATTTTTCCCAACCACCGCCCGCGCTGCCGCCTGCGCCTGCGTCGCTGGCAGCGGACGACGGCAGCCCGACCGAACCGCCACTCAGCGGATTTGATCGCGTGCTTATCGAGGCCTGCGCGTTCTCCGAAGCGGAGCGCACGGTGCTGATCCTGGACCAATTGCAGGCTGCGCCGTTTGCCGATCAGATGCGCCTGTTCCACTTCGTGCAGAGCCGCGAATGGGACGCGGGCAATGCTTCGGTACGCGCCAACAGCCGCCATCTGTTGCTCATACTGGTTTCCGAACAGCCGCTGTATCACTCGCTCGCCCACTTGAGCTTTCGGCTCTGGGCCGACAGCAGCGGCGGGCACTTCGACTTCCGTCCCGAAGAATTTGGCCTCGGCCAGGATGCACGCGAGATGTTTGCCCGCTTCGGCGAACTGTTCGCAGCACTCGGCACCGCCCCGACCAGCAGCGAGTTCACCCGCATCCTCAGCGACGCCCGCCAGTTCGTGCGTACCGCCGAGCAATTGCGGCATACCCTGTTCGGTTGGATGGAGCACATCGACCGCGGCTTGCTGTACGCGCCGCAACTGACCCCGGCGCTGGACGCCGCCGTCCACGCGCTCAATCACTACATTGGCATGGACGAAATCGAACTCGGCGAGTGAAGTTCAGAGGACCGCGGACAGAGGACAGAGGACAGAAGACGGAACAGAGGGCGGAGGACCGAAGTCAGAAAGCAACGTCGCCCCGGCGAACGTCGGGGCCCAGTGCCGGCGCTGACGGCGGTGTTCGGCACTGGGGACCGGTGTTCGCCGGGGCGACGGCTCGTCTTTGGTCTGGACGGTATAGGGGGCGGGACAGCTCACGCCGCCCTACCCTCCGAACCCTACGGGCGGGTTGACCAGCTTCGCTGTTGCGAGCCCCGCATAC